>JANXWU010000331.1 GCA_025350985.1 Spartobacteria bacterium
GCCGTAAGAGTTCCGCCGTAGTTCCGGCCATTTTTGCTAGGCACTTGGAACCGAGATTGTTGACCTCTACTCCCCGAATTGGCTTTTATCGAATGGATAGCATCAAGCTAGGGGTGAAACGCCCGCTATATTCCGACATGCTTGTTTTAGCCCGTCTCACTTTCGCGTTCCCAAAACCGCGCGCCCGTTTTGGCTGTACAGACTGACTGGGACATCTGTTCGTGCCGGTACCAATGCCGTCGAAGAATCTCTTACCCAAATCGTGTAGCCCACGCGTCGCGGGAAAGCATGGGATTCTTCGACTGCGCCGCGCTCAGAATGACCGGACTAGGAGGCGGGCGCAGGTACAATCACGCGCAGCTTTTTGGAGGACAAACGAAACGTCACCGGCACGCTTCCGATCACTTCGCCATCGACTTCCACCGGCACTTTCTCCTCGCTGCGCACGGTCACGCGCGGCGTCTGGAAATACTCCACGTCCGCCAGTTTCGTGTGCTTGCCGAAGATGATCGCCTGCAGGTAGCGCACGATGTCGAGGTAGCCGAGATTTTTAAAAATGAGCACGTCGAGCAGGCCGTCGTCGATGCGCGCATCCTTGAAAATGGTGAACGGGCCGCCGTAGTAACGCCCGTTGCCGATGAGCACAAAGGAGCCGGTGTCGGTGCGCCCTTTGCGCTCGACGATGAGCTGCGGCGGTTTGCGCGCGGCGATTTGCGCGGCGTTCACCAGGTAGCTCAGCGGCCCGATGCTTTTCTTCAATTCCCACGACGTCTCCTGCACCACTTGCGCGTCGAGGCCGATGCCCGCGAGCTGCACAAAATAGCAGTCGTTCGCCCGCCCGAGGTCGATGCTGCGGACGTGCCCCGCCTCCACGATGCTCCAGCATTTGCGCAGGCTGTTCGCGGGCACGCCCAGTTCGCTGGCGAAAACATTCATCGTGCCCAGCGGCAGCAGGCCGAGGATCGCGTTCGAGCCCGCAAGGCCGTTCACGACTTCGTTGATCGTGCCGTCCCCGCCCGCCGCGACGATTTTTTCAAAACCCTCCTCCACCGCGCGCGCCGCCATCTGCCTCGCCTCGCCCGCTTTTTCGGTGAGGCGCAGCACGACACTTTTCGACAGGCGCGTCACTTGCTCGATCAGCGCGTGGGCTTTTTCGCTGCGCGCCTTCGGGTTCAAAATCACGACGATCGGTTTCATGCGGGGCGTGTTTCCGTTTTCTTTTGCGAGGGGCTCGGGTAGTTTCTGCGGCGTGAAAAAACCGGTGCGTATTTTGTTGCTGACGCTCGGGGCATTGGTCGCCGTGCTCTTGCTCGCGGCAGTCGCGCTCACTTTTTACGTCCAATCGCCGGGGACGCAATCCAAGATCGAAGACAAGCTCAGCCGGTCGCTCGGCATGCCCTTCAAAATCTCGGGCTTGAGCGTGTTGCCGTGGGGTGTCCTCCGGGTGAAAAGCGCACGCATTCCGCAGACCGATGCGAACGCCGGCAGTGGAAACTTTCTCGAAGCCGGCAGCTTCCACGCCCGGTTCCGCGTCCTGCCGTTGCTCGCCGGACGGCTGGAAATCACCAGCGTAAAACTAGAGGAGCCCAAGGTGAAGTGGACGCAGGATGCGCAGGGAAAATGGCGGCTGCCCGCGCTCGCGAAACCGGAAAAGGCCGCGCCCGCGAAAACAAAAAGCGCGACGAGCAATCCACCGCTGGACTTTGCCATCGCCCGCTTTCGCGTCGAAGGCGGCGCGTTCGATTTTCTGGACGCGAAACAACAGCGCGTCGCGTCCTTCGCCGACCTGAGCCTGCACGCGCGTGCCGTCACCGGGCACGCCGCAAACGGCTCTGCGCGCTGCGAGAGCGCGAAGATTCAGGACGTGGTTCTCGCGAAAAACTTTCGCACGCACTTCAACTACGAAACGGGCAAGCTCACCCTCGATGATCTCACCGGCGACGTGGCCGGCGGGCGCGTCACGGGTGTGGTCCGACTGGACTCGGACAAGCCGCACTCTCCGTTCGCCGCCGATTTGCGCTTGGAAAATCTGGACGCCAACCGGCTCCTCGTCGAAGGCGGCGGCGAGCCCGGCCAACTCTCCGGCACACTCGAAGGCACGGTGGATTTTTACGGCGACACGCATGGTACGGACACGGCGGGCGGCAGCGGACGGCTGGTGCTGCGCCACGGACACATCCGCGGAAATGAAATCCTGCAACTCATCGGACAGGTGTTGCAAATCGAGGAACTGTCGCGGCTCGACCTGACCGCCGGGCAGGTCGATTTTCGGATCGGCGACGGGAAAATTTGGGTCGATTCGCTCGTGCTCGATTCACCGAATTTGCAACTGACCGTGCATGGCACCATCCGCCTCGACGACCAGAAAATCGCCGCGGAGGCGCGGCTGTCTCTGCATGAAAGAGGCGCGCGCAAAATTCCCGATCTCATCCGAAAACAACTTCTGCGGACGGACGGAGCAGGCGGGAACTACCTGGATTTCGCGCTGAAGGGATCGCTGAAAAAACCGCGCACCGATTTGGCGGAGCGGATCATCGGCGGCAAGATTCAGGAACAATTCGGCGGCTTGATCGAACTGTTGACCGGCAAGAAAAAGGACAAGGAAAAGAAGCCGAAAAAGAAAGATCAGCCCGAAACGCCGCCCGTGCCGCCAGCGCCCGTTCTCACCCCCCTGCCGCCCCCAAATCCTGACCCAGAGCCGAAGGAGCAGCCGTGAACGACTTTCTGATTTCTGATTTCCGATTGCTGATTCGGGCGTTTCCGCGCCTTCGCCATTCGTCGTTCAATCAACAATCAGAAATCAGAAATCAGAAATCCCCATGAGGGTCGTCGCGGGTTCCGCCGGTGGCGTGCCGCTCGAAGTCCCGCGCGGTGACGCCGTCCGGCCCACCATGGATCGCGTGAAGGCGGCGATTTTTTCCAGTCTCGGCGACCTCGTGCCCGGAGCGCGCGTGCTCGATTTGTTCGCCGGCACCGGCGCGCTCGGGATCGAGGCGCTGAGCCGCGGGAGCGCTACGGCGGTGTTTGTCGAAAGCGACCGGCAAGGAGTGGAAGCAATCCAAAAAAATCTCTCGAAGACCAGACTGGAGGGCGTGGTTCGGCGTGCCGACGTGTTCGATTTTCTCGACCGCTCCACCGGCGTGTTTGATTTGATTTTCGCCGACCCCCCGTACGCGAAAGCTGCGACCGCGCGCGACTTCGGCGCGGAGCTTCTGCGCTCGCCCGCCCTCCCCCGCGCGCTCGCGCCGGACGGCCTTTTGATTTTGGAAAAAATGCCTCGTGTGCCGCTGCCGGAAATCGCGGGTTGGGCATGCGTCCGCCTGAAAAAATACGGGTCAACAGAGGTGGCGTTTTTGCGTTGGAATGCAACGGGCGTGGAAGCCGGAGCGAAACCGTGAACGTCGAAGATCCGAAATCCCACTTCCGGCTTCCCGCCGAAACGCGATGGCCGTTGTTTTTATACAACCTCTTCTTTCCGATCGTGCTGCTCGGGATGCTGCCACAAATTGCGCTGCGCATGTTTCGGCGTGGCGGCTTTCGCGCGAAGTTTGGCCAGCGTCTCGGCCATTTCACGCCGGATGATTTGGCGCGTTTCGCCGCGCACGATTGGACGTGGATTCATTCGATCAGCGTTGGCGAAACGCTGCTCGCCTTGAAACTCGCGCGGAAAATGCGCGCGCTCGACCCGGCGCAAAACATCGCGATCTCCGTCACGACCTCCACCGGCTTTGCCGTCGCGCAGCCGGCGGTCTGCGACTGGCTTGAAGTCATTTACAATCCTCTCGACAGCCGTGCGATCGTCCGCCGGACTCTGCGTGCGCTTCGTCCAACGCGGCTCATTTTTATCGAAGCCATCTGGCCAAATCTGCTCGCCACGACGAAAAAACTCGGCGTCCCGACGGCCTTGATCGCGCGCCTTTCGCCGCGCAGCGAGCGGCGATTTCGCACCGCGCGAAAAATCGTCGCCCCGATTTTCCGGCTGCTCGACACGGTCTGCGTGCAGGAACCGGAGGACGTGGCGCGCTGGCAATCGCTCGGCGTCGAAACGGCGCGCATCCAATGCACCGGCAACATCAAATTCGACCTCGCCGACGAGATGCCGTCGCGGGAGGCGGAGTTCCGCTCCCTCGTGCGAAAACTCGGTGTGAAAGACGGCGCGCCCGTCCTGCTGGCCGGCAGCACTTTTCCCGGCGAGGAAAAAATCGTGGCGGAAATCTTTTGCGACCTGCGTCCGGAGTTTCCCGAT
>JANXWU010000378.1 GCA_025350985.1 Spartobacteria bacterium
GTCATCTGCGCCTGATCGTCCTTGCAGCTCAAGGCAGGCTGACCGACGGCGGGCGCGTGCTCTGGGCGCGGATGAGGACGGTTTTCACATCGTTGCCGGGTTTCGCATCCGCAACTCCACCCGAAAAAACTTGCGCGGTGACGGCCTCGGCCTTGAAGCCGGGCGGGAGTGGGATCCACTCGCCCTTCACCTCGCCGGCCCCGAGGATGTTGATGTAAAAAACCGATGGCCGCTGGGCAACCTGCACGTTGACCCGCAGATTCAGCAGCGGAGTGGTGCCGCGATTTTGCACCGTCACCATCAAGGGCGAGGTGCCGGTCGCCGCGTCCGGGTCGTAGTAAATGTCCGCCACGGCGGCATCACGGATTCCCGGTTGGTTTCGATTCAAAATCCGATCGACACTCAAAATCCCCGCGCCAAAAAACGGGTCGGGGCCAGGTGGGCCCGCGTCGTTAGCGTAGCGCAGCAGCAGCGCGACGGCCTCCGCGGAAGACAGTCCCGGATTCTGCGACAAAATTCCCGCGAGTGCGCCGGAGACGAAAGGTGCGGCCGCCGAGGTGCCATTGATGACGAGCACCTGCTGCGCGCTCCACGGCACCTGCACCCCGAGGCCGGGAGCGGCCAGCGCGACGCCGGGCCCGTAGTTGGCAAACTGCGCGCGCTGCCCGTTGGCGTCCACGGCAGTCACGCCGATCACCCCCGGATAGGCCGCCGGATAATCCACCGTGTTCAAGCCTTCATTGCCGACGGCGGCCACAATTGCCACGCCCCGCGCGGCGGCATAATCGACCGCATCGCGCATCACAAAACTGTCGCCCGCCGAACCGAGGCTGAGGTTGATGATGCGCGCGCCGTTGTCCACCGCCGCGAGGATTCCCTGCGCGACGGTAAAAGTGTCGCCCGTGCCGCTGGCGTCGAGCACGCGAATGCTCAACAACTCCGCCGAGGGCGCCACGCCGCGCGCGTCCGGCAGACTGCCCGCGATGATCGAGGCGACCGCCGTGCCGTGCAACTGCTCGGCGTCGCCCGCCTCCGCTTGCCCGATGAGGTCAATCTTCGTGACGCGCGTGTGCGCCAAAGCGGCAACCTCCAGCATACCCGTGTCGAGCACGGCGACCTTGATTCCCGTTCCCCAGTTGCCGTTGGCGGCGGGCACGCCCAGCCACGCGAGCGCGCGGTCATCAAAGGCAACATACGGTCCGCCATTGTCCGTCTTTTTCGGATCGCGCGGACTGGGCGGAGCGACGACGTAATTGAAATCCACCCGCGCTGACGCAGGCAGCAAGGCGCGGATTTTTTCGCCCTGCGCGGCCTCCTCGAAACCGAGTCGCACCGTGTTTTGATTCGGGATGATTCCAAGAACACGACCACCCACGCCGAAGACTTGGTCGAGGAACGATCGCATCGACGCGGCATCGCCAAAACGCACCAGCAACTCCCGATCGATCGCGCCGCGCAGCGCCGTCTGAGTCGAGTCTTCCGATGGAGCTTCCACCACCAACTCGCTCTTTTCGTGCTCCGGTGCCGGCGCAAAGTCGGCGCTGATTTCCGCTGCGATCGGAGGTGAATCCTGCGGTTTGAAATGGCGCTGCCGCACCACGAGCACGCCGACACCGACCACCATCAAAGCGATCAGCGTGGCGATCCGCAAACGACTTCGCACGGCCCGATTCATCAGAGCAGAGTGTCCGCTGTCGAACCCGCGGCGCAAGCGCCAACCGGGTTTCCGATAAGTCCCCCGCCCCGTTTGCTCGGGATCAGTTTTGTTCCGCGAGCAGCGGCAGGCATTCCAGAAAGCCGCTCGCAAAATCCTGTGGGCGCGCGGCGACCCATTCCGCAATCAGTGGCAACGAAAAAAAAGCGCCGGTTTCGATCTCCGCCGGGGGCAGTCGGAACGGGCCGTCGTGCTGCGCGCGATAGACATGGACGAACTCAAACCCCGTCCGTTCGCTCGCGGGAATTTTTCCCAGCCACGCCACGGAGATGGTGACGCCCAGCTCTTCCCGCACTTCGCGCGCCGCCGTCTCGTCGTAGCCGCAACCGCTCTCGACGTGGCCCGCCGCGCTGGAATCCCACACTCCCGGATGCCGGTCTTTCCAGCGCGAGCGCTTTTGCAGAAACAATTCGCCCGCGCCATTGCAAACAAAAATGTGAACCGCGCGATGCCTCAGATTTCGCGCGTGGACTTCATGGCGCGTCGCGATGCCGGTGACCTGATCGGCTTCATCCACCACGTCGAAAATTTCCTCGTGGACGCGTTGGGCGATTGCCTCCACCGGCCTGAGCAAATTCGCGAGGGCGATCCATTGGGCGAGGCTCAGTTCCTCGCCGCGCGCGGTTTCCGGCGCGTCGATTGTTTTTGCCACGGCCTGCCAGTCCGCACTGGTTTCATGCAGCGTCGCGGCCAGCATTTTGCGAAGCTGTTTGCGGCGTTGGGAGAAGCCCTGCTTCACGATGGCGTTGAAGAATTCGCCATCGCAATCCGGCACCTCACCGGCTTCCCGGCGCGTGAGCAGGATCACCGCCGACTCCACTTTCGGCGCGGGCAGAAAGACGCTCGCGGGCAGTGTGCGCAAAAGTTTCACCCGCCAACGCCGGCCAATGATCAGCGTCAGAATGCCGTAATCCTTCGTCGCTGGCTGCGCGCTCATTCGTTCCGCCAACTCCTTCTGAAGCGTGAAGACAAGCCGCTCCGCGGGCGATGGCTCGTCGGTGAAACGAAAAAGAATCTGACTGGAAATATAGTACGGCAAATTGCCCAGCACCTTCACCGGCGCGCGGGGAAAAAGTGTGCGCACCTCGAACTGCGCCGCATCGCCGTGGACGATTTCCACCCGTTCGCTGGCGAAGTGTTCACGCAGAAATTCGACGAGTCGCGCATCCTTGTCGATCAGCGTCGCGGACTGGCAGCCCGGCAGCGCGAACTCCGTCAGCGCGCCCAGCCCCGGCCCGATTTCGACGAGATGATCCCCCGGCGAAAGCTCCAACTGCGCCACGATCCAGCGCGCAAGATTTTGGTCGTGCAGAAAATTCTGGCCGAGACTCTTGGCGGGTCGCACGTCGAGTGCGGCGAGCGTGTGTTGAATCGTGGAAAGTTTCATCGCGAGCGGCGGTTGTCCTTTTACACATAACCAGAGTTGCAACCGCGGGGGATTTTTAGTTTATATGCCGTCCATGAAAAATCTTCGCGCAAAGATGGGATGGGGATTGCTCGTGGCGACGGCTGCCTTTTGGCCGGTGCAGCAAGCCTTGGCCATCGACTTCGGGGCTGACATTTTGATCAGCGTGAAGGACCAGCAAATGGCCGTGGTGGAAAAAGGCGCAGTCGTCGCGCGCTATAAAGTTTCCACTTCCAAGTTCGGCATCGGCGACGACTTGGGCAGCTACAAAACGCCCCTCGGCGCCATGTTCGTCTGCAATAAAATCGGCGAGAATCTGCCCGCGGGCGCCGTGATCAAGGGGCGGTCATTCACCGGCGAAGTGCTCAAGCCCAATGCGCCGGGACGCGACCCGATTGTCTCGCGGGTCATCTGGCTGCGCGGCATCGAGCCGCAGAACAAACACGCCTACGATCGCTGCATTTACATTCACGGCACCGCCGAGGAAAAGCACGTCGGAAAGCCGGTCAGCTTCGGCTGCGTCCGCATGCGCTCGAAGGATGTGATCGCGCTTTACGAAGCCGTCCGCATCGGCACGCGCGTCACCATTTCCGACGAGCCACTCAAGCGCATCGTCGCGGAAGAGGAGCACGGAATCGCGTCCGCGCCCTAGCCGGGGACGGATCACGCTTTGGCGAGTTCCACGAGCTTCGGCGGGATGAGCCACAACAGCCGCCCGCGCAAACTTCGGTCCGCTTCCACGCACGCCACGCCTGCCTTCGCCATCTCCACGCGACCGCCGGTGAGTTCGCCGATGGTTTCGCTGAAGTCCGATTCGTGCCCGACGATCATCACATCGCCATGCACGCCGCTCTCGAGAATGTGCGCGAGCTTTCTCGCATTGAACCCAGGAGCGAGCGACTTCTCCTCGACCAGCGGAAGGCGGAATCGCTCCGCGACGATCTC
>JANXWU010000436.1 GCA_025350985.1 Spartobacteria bacterium
GCGATGGCGGCGAACCACAGCAGCGCCGCTGCCAATCCCGCGGCGAAGCGGAGCGCGGTGCCGCCGGAGAAAGTCACTGCGCGCAGGACCGGATGGCGCGGCGCGGGCACATCGATGCGGAGGAGTTCGAGATTTTCCAAGGCGAGCGTTTCGATCTCGCCGAGTGCCGTCCGGTCGAGTGTGCCGGTCTGCACGCAGCGCAAAAGCGACGCAGCGTAAATTTTCGCCGCGACGATGCGCAGAAAAACGCTGGCCGGGACGACGTAAAGTCCGCACCAGAAAAAATATCCGGCGAGATATCGTTTCGCCTCCTGCGTCGTGAAGGATGCGAGGTGCGGACTGAGGTTGGGAAAAAATTGCGGCAACACCGTCAGCGCGGTGAGCGGCAGCGACGCCGCGGCGTAGAGCGCGGCGAGGGCGAGGCACGCGAACCAGCGCCGCTTGATGAGTGTCCGCACCGTTTTGAAGTCGTAAAACGCGCGCCAGTTTCCCGTCGCCGCCTGCCGCGCCTGCGCCATCGGGACGTAAAACATCGCCGCGACCAAGAGCAGCATTCCGAGCCAACTGACCGTCGGGCCGACCCAGAATTGTTCGTAGCCTTTCGTGAAGGAATTGTTCCAGCCGTCGTACCAGCCGAAGCCCATGAGCGCGCAACCAGGCAGCGTAAAGACCCAAACATTGAACATGGCCTGCACGCCGAGTTTCGCGTTTTGCCAAAGCGAGCCGAGGAGCAGGCGGAAAAGGTTTCGCTGTTGGCGCAGCGTCGCGTTTTGATCGAGGAACCAGTTGGGCCAATGCCGATGTCCCATCAGGCGCGCATCGCTGGAGAGGAAAAACTCGAACGTCCCGCCCGCGCCGCGCTGTGCGCTCATCCGCCACCAGCGGCGCAGCGCGGTGCGTTGCATGAGGCGCATCGTCCAGCCGACGACGAGCAGCGGAAGCGGAAGCCACTCGCAAAAGAAAAGTGCGACGAGCAGTTTGAACGGGAACGCGATGATGCGCCGCCATGAGGAAACGGGGCGAACATGGAACGCCGAAGATTGAACGTCCAACGCCGGAGTTTTTGGCGTCCCTCCCATCAAAGGACGTTCTTCGATGGTTCGGGGTTCCATCTCTATCTTCAAGCGAACGCCTCCGCCAGCACCTGTCCTTCCGCGAACTCCGTCTTGAAGCCCATCGCCCGACCGATGGTCGCGGCCACGCAGCACTGATCCACTTTTTTGTCCACGACTCCGCGCGGAATGCCCGGCCCGACGAACAGCGCAAAAATCTCGTGCGCCGAGCGCGAGTTGAAATGGTGTTGAAACGGCACGGAAACGAACGGGTTGTCGTCGCGGCCGCAGTCTGGAACGATCGCGAAAATCGTGTTGCCACGATAGAACTCATCCGCCTCAACGGCGCCGACGATTTGCCGGATGCCTTCGTCCATGATGCGCACGCCGTTCGTGTAAAAACTCTGGTTGCCCCAGTGGACGTAATCGCAGTCGGTGTAATTGACCATCGTCAGGCGCGGACGCAGTTCCTTCAGCGCGCGAATGGTCAACTCCGTGAGCAGCCGGTCGCCGCGTGGATTGACGAAACCCGAGTCGCCGTAGTAGGCACGCCATCGCTCCCAGAACTCATCCAACTGCGCGCTTTGCTGCCACGCATCCTTCAGCCGCGGGTCGTGCTTTTCCCACTTCGCGAGGGTCTTCCGACGTTCGGCCATTTCCTTGCCGCTGAGTTTTCCCTCCGCGATCTGTTGATGAAAAAGCCATGACTTGAACCGATACAGACTGAGCATGTTCGCCCGGCAATCGACGCCGAAATGGACGTGATTGCTAAACGTGTAGAACTCCTCGTCCGCGCGATCCTCGCTGTTGATCATCAGCGTTTGATGCTCCGGCACGTCGAAGGTCTTCCGCAAATATTCGAACACCGTCGGCACCTTGGCCTCGAATCGACCGCGCAAGAAACCGTTTTCGATGTCCTTGTATTTGTCGTATTTGCCGGTCACGAGATTGAGCGTTCCCTCGCCGTGGCTCGTGTTGAGATCCTTGATTTGCGCGATCTCCATTTTGGAAAAAAGAGTGCCGCGTTGGGCGAATTCCTTGCACACGAATGGCGCGAAAGTGTGCTCCGGGTCGATCGATTCGCGCCGCCGTGCGCCGCCGCCAAACCGAATCAAGATGACGTTCGGCCCGCGATAGGCAGGGCTTTTTTCGAGCGAGAACGAAGGCAGCGCGCTCGCCGCCAGCGCCCCGGCACCGAGCAGGGTCGTCTTTAAAAAATCGCGCCGGTCGGGAGTAAACATGGTGATGCCTTCGAGCGGTTCAGTGCGTGATCGCGTAGGTCAGCACGTTCACGCCAATCGCCGTCGAGTCCTGCGCTTCGTAACCGGCGGCATACGGCGCGATGGCCCGCTCCCAGCCGGCGCTCAAGTCGTGCGGGCTGTAAATCACTCCGAGCGTGCCGTTGATTTCCAAGCCGAACATCTGCGGGTTCATGTCGAGCTGGTTTTTGTTTTTCGCCGCGAGCGCAGGCCGGGCTTTCACCACCGTGCAGGCGAGGGGCGCCTTGAACAAATCGTGCGACGCCGGCAGCGGCTGAAGCTGCCGCTCGGGAAAGATTTTCGCGATCTCCGCCCGGAACGCCGCGTCGAAAGTCTGCCGCCCTTCACCAGCTTCCGCGAGCATGACGCCGCCGTTGAGCAGAAACTTTTTCAAGTTCGCGCGCTCCTGGTCGTTCAACTGAAAATCCGTCGTGCCGGTGAAGTAGAGGAACGGCATTTCAAAGATCGACGCATCGGTCAGGCTCACGTCGCGCAACTCAAACGAAACCGGCGTCCCGGTCGCGCTGTGGAATTGATTGAGCAGCATCGGGAACGCCGCCGTGCGCGTCTTCCACGGACCGTTGTGCATCACTTGTCCGACGCGAAATTTCCCCGCGGTTTTCTTGTCGGCGTTCACGAGTTCGACCGACTTGCCGATGCTCTTGCCCGCGTCTTTCATCGCCGTCACGTAGCTCACAATGTTGGCGCCGATTTTGCGCGAGTCGTCGTCGGCGTAGCCCCACGAGTCGTGTTTGTTTTGCTCCCAGCCGAGCGAGAAATCCCACTTCGAGACGATGATCGCCGTGCGGTTGTCGAGGTCGATTCCTTCGAGAAAAGGCAGCGGATCAGTCGCGAGCCCGTCCTTCACCATCCGGTCGCGGTATTTCACTTTGTCGATCTCGTAGAACGAATGGTAAATCGGATGATCCATCCGCAGCCGGTAGAGCGGGCGGTCGGGAAAAATCTGCTGCGCCGCCTTCACCGCCGACGCGTAGGCATCGGGATTGCCGACGAGCGAATTGAAAACGACCGTGCCGCCGTTGAGGATGTACTGGCGAATCGCGCCCACTTCCGCGCCCGTCAGTTCAAATGGTTTGTAGCCCGAGCGATACAGCATCGGGTTTTTGTCACCGTCCGCCGCCGCCTCCGTGAACGTCTTGATCGCCGACGTGAAATGCACATTCATCTCGCCGCTCAACCATTCCAGCAGACCCTTGAGATCGTCCGGTGTCCGCGTCCAATCCTCGGCGTCGGTGGATTTGATTTTCGTCAGCAGTGTCGGCGGCTTCGGCGGATTTTTCTTTTCCTGGCGCTTCTGAAAAACCGCCGGGTATGGGAGCGGAAGCGTGCCTTCGGACGAGGCAATTTGCGCGGGCTTCGGCTTGGGAAGCTCGAGTGGAGGCGGGTCCGGCGGCTTCGGTCCGGCGTAAACGGCAGCACTTGCTCCGGCGACCGCCCACGCGCCGAGCGCCAAATATTTCGAGCGCAAACAGAATTTCATGGCGGGGAATCTACTCGGTCTCCGACCTTTTTGGAAGTCCCAGCTTCCGCCTTTTCGGTCACCACGACCGTGAAAAAAATCGTCCGCTCCGGCTCCTTCGGATCATCCGACGTCACCAGAATGTTTTTGCGATTTTTCCCGAGATGATGCTCCACGTAAAACGTCGCCTCGACCGTCCCGCCTTCACCCGGCGCATAAGTCCGCAACTCCGCGCCGACGTTGAGGCAGTCGCACGTCGGCTGCGCGTCCTTGATCGTCACCGGCTTCGACCCCGTGTTTTTGAAATGAAAAACCGCGTCCACATGATCGTCGTCCGCCTTGGCCGTCATGACGATTTCCGTTTGCTCCCACTCCAGCCCGCCCAGCGCTTGGGAGCAAATGCCGGCGGCGAGGAGGTAAAGCAGCAGTCGCATGTTTGAACTTCAGTAAAAACGGCGGACGCGCAAGGCAGGCGGAGAATATGCGGTGTCAATTAGAGAAAACGAAATGAGCCGTGAAGGAATGGCGCAGCGGCGAGGAGGCACCTGTGCATCGCCCCTTCAGGGCTGGATCGCGTGTTTTATCGAAACCCAGGGCGTTGCCCTGGGCTGGTATGTCTGCGGGCCTTTGGCCCTCCGCACGCGCGCAGGCACGCCGCCGGTCACCCCTGAAAAACGAACTTCGCGCGATGGCTTTGGCCCTCCGCACGCGCAAAAGCCCCTGCTGCCGGGACACGCGATTGCTGGCGTGAAATCCGATTCGATGGAAAGCACCCGCCCCATGCCTTCGCTCCCTGACGATTCCCTTTGGTATAAGAATGCGATCATCTATCAACTGCACGTCAAGGCGTTCGCCGAC
>JANXWU010000303.1 GCA_025350985.1 Spartobacteria bacterium
CATCTCCCCAAACCCGGCACCGCCCTGCCACTCGACGAATTGGAACTGACCGTCCGCCGCACTTCGCGCAAACGGATTGAAGAAGTGCTCATCGAAAAAAAGGCGGATGGTGAACCGACGAACACAGAACCCGGCGCATGAAACTTTTCCCTTCACTCAGCAAACGTCCACGCGCGCGGCCCGAGGAAAACCTTCCGCCTTCCGCCCTCCGCCTTTCGCCTTTCCCCAAATGATCTGGCTCGCCGTCGCCATCTGTATGCTGCTCGCGTTCACGTTTGCCGGGCTCGAAGCCGGAATCCTTTCCGTCCCGCCCGTGCGGCTGCGCCACCAGCGCAAACGTGGCGACCCCGCCGCGGTGAAACTCAGCAGCCTTCTGGAAAATCGCGAACGGCTCCTCGTCACCGTCCTGCTCGTGACGAACCTGATGAACATCTGCGCTATCGTGCTCGCGACCCAGGAAATCGTCGCCTTTCTCGGCCCCGCCGGCTACCTCGCCGCCACGCTGATCCTGCTGCCGCTCTACCTGCTCGGCTTCGAGCTTCTGCCCAAGTCGCTCTTCCGTCGCTTTCCCTATCGCGCCCTCGCGGCGTTGATCGGCCTGCTGCGCCTCACCGCGTTTTTACTCTCGCCGCTCGTCCTCGCGCTCACCGGCCTCGGCTCGTTTCTCCTGCGTCGGCACGAGCCGGAACAGCGCAAACTCTTCGCCGCGCGCGAGGACTTCAAATACTTCGCCGTCGAAAGTGAACGCGTCGGCGCCATCACCAAAACCGAGCGTGAAATGATTCACAACATCGTCGATTTCCGCGCCGTGGCCGTGCGCGACGTCATGCTGCCGCTGGAAAAAGCGCACACCATCCGCGTGGACGCCACGATGGAGGAATTGATCGCCCTCAGCCGGAAAACCGGCATCGACCGACTGCCGATGACCGACGCCTCCGGGCGCATCGCCGGCGTGGTGAACGTCTTCGATACCTTGCTCGATTTGCCGTCCGCAGCCGCCACCCCCGTCGCCGCCGCCCCGAAAAAAATGAGCCAGTTTCGCCGGCGCATCCTCACCGTCCAAGCCACCGATCCAGCCTACACCGCCACCAGAAAACTCCGCGCCGCGCGCGCGTACGTGGCCGTGGTTGTCGATGAAAATGGCGCACAACTCGGCATCGTCACCGCCGAGGATTTGGTCAAACGCCTCGTCAGCAGCGCGGCTGCCTGAGGGTGGCGCGGGCCTCTGGAACGGGCACTATTTCGTCTCCCACGTCCGCAGGAACTGCCAAATCTCCTCGAACTGTCCCGATTCGCCGCAGAAGTGTCAGCATTTGCCGCGAAAGTGTCATCCAGCTATTAGAAGTGTCACCTTTCGCGGTAAAAGGGTCATCCGATACAGCAGAAGTGCCATCCGATGCGGCAAAAGTGTCACGATTTGCCGCAGAAGTGTCACGATTTGCCGCAGAAGTGTCATCCCTAGGTCAGAAGTGTCACCTTTTGCCGTAAAAGCGTCATCCCCTGCGTCGGAATTGTCATCCGATACGGAAGAAGTGTCATTCCCTGCCCCAGAATTGTCACCTTTTACCGCAGAAATGTTACTTTTTACCGCAGAGATGTCATTTTTTACCGCAGAAGTGCCACCTTTTGCCGCAAAAGTGTCACCTTTTACCGCAGAGGTGTCATCCGATGCGGCAGAACTGTCACCTTTTGCCGCAGAAGACACCTAACCGTGATCCGTCGGCGAATCTGCCGCCGCCGGAATTGGGAATGACGGCTAAGCCTGTGACCGGCGGGGGCAGACCGCCCTTACAGTGGAAACCTACGGCTGCGCTTCGGCGTCGCTTTTGCGCACGCCATTCCCGAGCACGCGATTGACGGCACCGAGATAAGCGCGCGCGCTCGCCTCGATGGTGTCGGTGCTCGCGCCTTTTCCCGTCACGAGCCGGCCGTCGCCGAAATCGCATTTGATGGTCGCTTCGGCGAGCGCGTCCTTGCCCTGCGTCACGGCTTCAATGCTGAATTCCATCAAGTGTCCGCGCTGGTTCAGGATGCGGTCGATGGCCTTCATCGCGGCATCGACGGCGCCATTACCCGGCGCCGAATCCTGCATGATTTCCTCGCCGCGTTTCAGGCGGATGGTCGCGGTCGGAATGGTCGAGCTGCCGCTGGTGACGTGGATGTAATCGAGATGCCAGACCTCCTGCGTTTCGAGAATGGAATCATCGACCAGCACCACCAAATCGTCGTCGTAAACAAACTTCTTTTTGTCGCCCACTTCCTTGAAGCGCTTGAAGACGTTTCCGATTTCGGCGTCGGTCAATTTGTAGCCGAGATGCTCGAGCCGGATCACCATCGCGTGGCGTCCGCTGTGTTTGGTCAGCGGCAATTCCGTCCCGCCCCAGCCGACCTCCTGCGGGTCCATGATCTCGTACGTCTCGCGCTTTTTCAGGATGCCGTCCTGATGAATGCCCGAGCTGTGCGCGAACGCATTTTCGCCGACGATCGCCTTCGACCGCTGCACCATCAAGCCGCTCATCCGCGAGATGAGGCGCGATGATTTCAACAGCTCGCGCGTGCTCACGCCGGTGTGGATATTTTCGTAGAAATCGGGACGCGTTTTGAGCGCCATCACGACTTCCTCCAAGGCCGCATTTCCGGCGCGCTCGCCGATGCCGTTGATCGTGCCCTCGACCTGCCGCGCGCCGGCTTTCACGGCGGCCAATGAGTTGGCGACCGCCAGGCCGAGATCGTCGTGGCAGTGCACGCTGATGACCGCGTCGTCGATGTTTTTAACGTGACCGCGTAGATAGGAAATCATCGCGGCGTATTGCTCGGGGACCGCCCAGCCGACGGTGTCGGGAATGTTCACCGTGGTCGCGCCCGCCTCGATCACCGCCTGCACGACTTGCGCCAGAAACTCCGGTTCGGTGCGCGAGGCGTCCTCGGGTGAAAACTCGACATCATTCACCATTCCTTTCGCACGCGTGACGCCTTCGACGGCGAGACGGATGATCTCCTGGTGCGCCTTTTTCAGCTTGTGCTCGCGATGGATTTTCGAAGTCGCCAAAAAGACGTGGATGCGTCCGCGCTCCGCCGCTTTCACGGCCGCACCCGCTGCGTCGATGTCTTTGGAAACGCAGCGCGCCAGACCGCAGATGATCGGGCCTTTGATCTCGCGCGCGATGGTGCTCACCGCCTCGAAGTCGCCGTCGCTGATGACCGGGAATCCGGCCTCGATGACATCGACGTTGAGCCGCGCGAGCTGGCGCGCGACTTCCATTTTTTCACGGAGATTCATGGACGCGCCGGGGCATTGCTCGCCGTCGCGCAGCGTCGTGTCGAAGATGATTACTTGGTCGGACA
Organism: Spartobacteria bacterium; assembly: GCA_025350985.1. GTDB lineage: Bacteria > Verrucomicrobiota > Verrucomicrobiia > Chthoniobacterales > Chthoniobacteraceae > JANXWU01. Next base: position 3,346 of record JANXWU010000303.1, read on the forward strand.
TGGGATTGCTCTTTTGAGTTGCGGCAGAAAATTTACAGAAACCACGCGGCTGAAACCGCTTCTGCCAGAAGAGCAGCGCAGCCGACGATTACGCGAGAAAGGCTCCACGAATTTCGCGAGGCGAAATGTCGGGGAGCAGCGTAAGTCGGCTGGTGAGGATCACGAACATGAAGCGGGAAGGTAGCATCGGCGCGCGCGAGTTCAATCGCGAATCAATGCCGGACGTACGCCTCGCCGAGCGGCGTGAGCGCGTGTGCCGGCTCCTTTTTAAAAAGCGCGCCGGGCGTGCCGGGAGCAGTCGTGAAGTAGGCGTAACGCTCCACGAAATGCAGGCGGTCGAGCATTTTAAACGACTCGGACGCGAAGCGGTTGCGGTCGCCGCCGGAGTATTGCGAGTCGAATTCGGTGATCCAAATCGGGCGGTGGTATTTGTTATGCAAACCGGTGAGCCACGCCTCGAACTCGCGCGGGTCGGAGCTGCGATACCAATGCACGGCCAGAAAATCGACGCGCAGTTTTCGGCTCGCGACGCCTTGCATGAAACGATCCAGCCACGCCATGCCGCCGCCATCGGAGGACGGGGCGGGACTGCCCAGACGCAGCCCGGTTTCCATGAGCTTCGGCCAAAGAGCGAGCGCTTCCTCGACGGTCGTGTTTCCCTGCGACGCGCGCTCCGGCTCGTTGAAGCCGAGAATGGACTTTGCCCCGCTGGCTTTGATCGCCGCGAGGTTTTGCGGCGTGGCGTGGACTTTGCCTTTGACCATCGGCACGAATTCGACGCCGGGCTTCGACGCGCCGTGAATCCACCAGTTGTAGTACCAATGCGCCTTGAGCGTCTCCGCGGTTTCGATCGATCCGCCCCAGCCTTTTTTCGCTCCGCTTTTTCCGTCGTCCGCCTGCGCGGAAACCAAAACCGCGGCCGCAAAAAAGACGAGTAAAAGGTGGCGCATGACCGTGCAGGAATACGCGTGGGCCGGGCGAAAATTCAAGCACCGAATCGGCGACCGCTCGGACCGGTTCACGGCTTTGGCAGAAACTGGCGATGCACGAAAAACCGCACGACATGCGCGCCGATGGCGGCAAAAACGCTCCCGCCCAAATACATCGCAGCGCCGACGGTGACCCACGCCGGCGCATTCGGTCCGAAGTGAATTTGCACCCAACCCGTCGCCCACCACACGCCCAACACCGCTGCCGCCGCGAGCACGCCCACGAGAAAACCTGGCGCGCGCTTTTTCATGAACATCTGAATCCCCGCGCCGACCGCGAACGGCACCGCGCCGAAAAGCAGCGCGACCGCCGTGCAGCCCAGCAACCCCGCCGCACGCAGCAGCAGCAGGCTCATCATTTTGAAGTGCTCCCGTTTTTGCGGCGAGACGAAGCGCAGGAGCAGTTTCTGCAAAATGGAAGTCATGAGTCGGCGGCGGGCGGATTCATCGTAAGCCAGCGCACGCGGGCGTCAAACCAGCGGCGCGTGCCGCATAGCTTGGAAGGCTGCGTTCCGATTGGTCGGATAGCTTCCAGCGAAAGGCTTATTTCTATCCACAGATGACGCAGATTTTCACGGATTTTAGTTAAACTGAAACAGTCTCTGCTTTTCAAAAAAATCAGCGTCAATCTGGGAAATCTGTGGATGCCCTCCTGCTTTCACGCCGGTTTTTTCAGGCCTTGAAAAAGCAACGCGCCGGGGTCGTTTGCGCCATTCCTCCACTCCGCTGCGCTCCGGTCGGAATGACACCGATTTTCAAACAGAGACACAGGCGGCGCGTGCATTGACAGCCTTCCGTTCAAAAACTACGCTCCCCGCCTCATGCTGGAAATCTCCTCACCCATCCCCAAACAAACGGTGGGCAGGACTTTCGTGGCCGCGCTGGCTGTCCTCGGCGCGGTCGCGCTGGCCGAGTTTGTCGGACTGGGAGTGGCTTTTTTGAAAGGCCCGCGTAACACGCCGCCGGTCGCGGTCATCAGCGAACCAGCGCCCGAGAAAATCGTGGATCCGTTCGCCTCCGCCGCCGCCAGCACCGTGCCGCACGCACCGGAGATTCCGCGCGAACTGCCGAAGCCCAAACCCGTCGATCTTTCACTCCAGCCGCTGCCGGCGGACGTCGCGGAAAAAGCCTCTCCTACGGTCGCGCCGACGCCACCTCCGGCAGCGCCATCCGCGGACACTCGCGTGAGCGATCTGGTCGAAATGGCGCGGACGCTGCGGGCGCGTGGCGACACGGCCACCACCATCACGCGGCTGCGCGAGGCGGAGGCGATTTCTCCCACAAATGGTTCCGTGTTGTTCGAGCTGGCGATGACTTACGAGAAAATGGGGATGGCCGACAAGGCGGCGGAGCATTGGAAAAAGATCTACGGCCTCGGCGAGTCGGCGGGTCCGTTCTACACCGCCGCCGAGGCGAAGCTGCGCGCCGCCGAGACGATGGCCAAACTCACAACCGCGCAGGCTGCTGCCGCCGCGCGACCGACTCCGGCAGCGCCGCCTGCGCCCGCCGTCCGGGAGCCGGAAGGCTTCCAACCGGGCGCAACCCTCGCCTTGGCCGAGGTCGTGCTGGCGAAGCAGGACGATCCGAATTCCGTGCAAAAAATGATGCTCCGCATCCCGATCAAGGGCCGGCCCAATACGAAAATCGAAGTGCGCGACCTGATCATTCACGTTGACTTTTACGACATGGTCGAAGGTCAAAAAATCGTCCGCACCAACGCCAACGTCAGCTCGCGCTGGACGACGCTGCCGATCGACTGGAGCGACGACGACGTCGAGGTGCTGGAAGTCGAATACGCGCAGCCAAAGCTCGACGTGAAGCGCGCCGCCGAGGGGCGCCGGTATTTTGGTTTCATCATTCGCGTCTATTACAAGACGGAGTTGCAGGACATGCGCGCCGAGCCGGTGAGCCTGCTCAAGCAATACCCGCCGCCGCTCAAGCTCACTGCGGAAGCACCGTGATGAACGTGCTCATCGTCTATGACGACCCGGAGGCCATCGGGACGTTTTTGCCTTTGCTGAAAAAGGCGTTGCCGGACGCGCAAGTCCACGGGGCCGCAGACGGACGCGAGGCGCTCGAACAAGCCGGTGCGCTGGGGCAAATCGACGTGCTGGTCACCGACGTGGTCATGAAGGAAGTGGACGGGTTCAGCTTGAACGAAACGCTGCGCAAACGATTTCCAAAAATGCGCACGATCTTCGTCACCGGCTACGATCTGGTGGAATACGCGGATCGGATTGGCAGCAATCCGGTGCTGCAAAAGCCGGTGGACTGGAACGAGCTCGCGGCGGCCATCCGCTTGGAGCCGCAGCCAGCGCCCGCCGTGAAACCGGCTCC
>JANXWU010000480.1 GCA_025350985.1 Spartobacteria bacterium
TCCCGCTCGAGGGCGCGTCGGATCACGGCGTGAGCGAGGCGCTCTATCTGCGCGACCCGGATGAGAATGGCGTGGAGCTGTATTGGGATCGGCCGATGGAAGCCTGGCCGCGCACGCCCGACGGCGAGCTGGCAATGTTCACCAAGCCGCTCGATTTGCCGTCATTGCTCGCGTCTGCACGATGACCTAACAAGCCTCAGCGATACCGCTCCACGATTTTCCGCATCGCCTCTTCCTGCTCCTCGATGCTTTCGACCAGCCGCATTTGGGTGCGCGCGCGGTCGAGGTTTTGGCCGGGCCGGTGGATTTTGAAATACACGTCGCCCTGCAAGTAATCGGCGAGGAATCGCGCTCCGATTTCAAACGTGATCAGCTTGCCGGAAAACGCGAGATGCGCCTTCTCCGCCTCGTTGAGAAAACCGCCCGTGCTCTCGAGATAACCGCTCACCAGCGCCTCGAACATGGGCATCTGCATCCACACCTTCGACAAATCGCGCTCGTCCTCCAGCGCGGGGCTCGTCGCCGTCCGCACCATGTCGCCGAAATCGTAGAGCGCGAGTCCCGGCATCACCGTGTCGAGATCGATCACGCAAATCGCCTCGCCGCTCGTCTCGTCGAAGAGCACGTTGTTGAGTTTTGTGTCGTTGTGCGTCACGCGCTCGGGGATTTCGCCGCGGGCGAGCAGGTCGAGCAGCACGTCCGCGAGTGGTTCGCGCCGTTGGAAAAAATCGATCTCCGCGCGCACCGACGCCGCTCGTCCCGCGCGGTCTTCCGCGACTGCCTTCTGCAGCGCATCGAAGCGATGGCGGGTGTTGTGAAAGCCGGGAATCGTCTCGTGAAGCCGCTCGCCGGGGAGGTCGGTCAATTGTTTCTGGAAGTGGCCAAACGCGCGCGCGGCGTCGCGTGCCTGGCGTGGCGATTCGATGGCGTCGTGACTGCGCGTGTTTTCAATGAAGACAAATGCCCGCCAAAAATTCCCCGAGTCGTCGCGATGAAAAGGCTGGTTTCCGCGCGTCGGGATCACCGTCAGCACGCGCCGCGAAACTTCACCACATCCCTCCGCGTGCAGTCGCGCCGACGAGTGCCGGGTCACGCGCTCGATGTTGTCCATCATGCCGGGCACGTTTTTGAAGATGTCATGATTCACCCGCTGCAGGACGTGGCGCACGCGCGCTCCGCCCTGCGCGCAGGTGGCGAGGTAGGTGTCGTTGATGTGCCCGCGCGAAATGGGACTCGCGTTCAGAAAGTCGCCGAGCAGCGGAAAGTGCGACGCGACACTTTTTACGTCGTGCGTCGGTGGAGTCATGCGCGCACGGCCCAGAGTTCCTGCGGATAAACACCACCGCTCACCAGTTCCGCCAGCGCCGCGGTCACGCGCGGTTTGTCCTCGCGATAAGTCACGCCAAACCAACTTGCGGTCGTCGGCAGGACGCGCACGACCGCCTCGCCGCTCGCGATCATGGTCGCGACCACGCTGGGGATGTAGAACTCCGCTTTGGGGTCGTCCGACTTTTCGCGAAGAAAATCAGCGAACTGCTTTTCAAGCGCGGGAAAAATCGACGGGGTGAATCCCCAGCAGTTGAGTGAAACCATTTCATCGCCGGTGAAGTGCCGGCTGCTTCCGTCCGGCTTCGTGAGCCGTGGCCCAGTCGGATGATTCTCGATGCCGACGCATTCTTCGACTTTTTCCAAACGACCGTCCGCACCGAGAAGGCAAACGCCGCGCGCGACGGAGCCGTGTTCGCTGAGCGTGTTGCCGAGCCGATAACCGACCATCGCATACGACGAACCCGAGGCGTTCGTCAGAAAACCCGCGAGCTTTTCGTAAGCGTCGAGGCCGTAAAAATCGTCGGCATTGATCGCGGCAAACGGCTCCTTGATCGCCTCGGAGGCGCACCAAATGGCGTGGCCGGTGCCCCAGGGTTTTTCGCGGCTGGCGGGTACGTTGAAGCCGGGCGGGAGCTGGTCGAGCTTTTGAAAAACGTAATCGACCTCGATCTTGCCCGCGTATTTGTTTCCGATTTTTTCCCGAAACAACCCGGCAAATTCTTCGCGAATCACAAACACGACTTTGTGAAATCCGGCGCGTAACGCGTCGAACACGGAGTAATCGAGAATGGTCTCGCCGGACGGTCCGACTCCATCAAGTTGCTTGAGCCCGCCGTAACGGCTGCCCATTCCAGCGGCGAGAACGAGGAGGGTGGGTGACATGAGGCGGGAAAGTTATCGGGCGGCACGCGGGGAGGCCAGCTTCCAAAATGGGACGCGCGCTTCCCGGCCACCTCCTCGCCGACGCGCCGTTAGTTTAGCCTTTTCATCCAGCGGAAATTTCGTTTTGTCTTGCCATCGCTCATGCCAAAAAAATCTCCGCATTATAAAAGGATCGTCCTCAAACTCAGCGGGGAAGCGTTGCGGGAAGGCGGCAGCGCCGACCCTATCTCGCCGACGATCGTCGCGGATATTGTCCGGCAGATCAAAGAGGTCCACGCACTCGGCGTGCAAATTGCCATCGTCATCGGCGGCGGCAATATCTGGCGCGGACTCGCCGCGAGCCACCGCGGGATGGAGCGGACGACTGCGGATTACATGGGCATGCTGGCGACGGTGATCAATGGGCTCGCGCTGCAGAGTCAGCTCGAAGAACTCGGCGTCCATACGCGCGTGCAGTCGGCGATTGAGATGCAGGAAGTCGCCGAGCCGTTCATTCAACGGCGCGCGGAGCGGCATTTGGAAAAAGGCCGCGTCGTGATTTTTGCGGCCGGCACGGGCAGCCCGTTTTTTTCCACCGACACGGCTGCCGCGCTGCGCGCCAACGAGATTGGCGCGGACGTGATTTTGAAGGCGACCAAAGTGGACGGCGTGTACGACAGCGACCCAAACAAGAATGCGAAGGCCAAAAAATTCGCGACGCTGACCTTTCACGACGCGCTCACGCGCCGCCTCGAAGTCATGGACTCGACCGCGTTCAGCCTGTGCATGGACAACAAGATTCCGATTCTAGTTTTCGACATGCGGCAGAGTGGCAACATCAAGCGGGCCGTGCTCGGCGAGCGCGTGGGCACGCTCGTGACTGCGGAGTGATTTCGGTTGCCAGCGCGGCGCGTAAATCGAGAATGCACGTCCGATGAGCCCCGAAGAAATTTTGTTTGAAGCGGAAGCCGGGATGGAAAAATGCGTGGAGTACATGAGCCATGAATTCTCCGCCGTGCGCACCGGAAAGGCGTCGCCGGCACTGGTCGAAAACATCGACGTGGAGGCGTACGGCTCCAGCATGAAACTAAAGCAACTCGCGTTGATCACCGCGCCGGAACCGCGCCTGCTGGTCATTCAGCCGTTCGACGCGACGACCGTGCGGGCCATTGAAAAGGCGATCAACGAATCGAAGATCGGAATCTCACCGGCGGTGGACGGAAAGATCATGCGCCTGCGCATTCCCGAACTGTCCGAGGAGCGGCGGAAGGACTTGATGAAGACGATCAAAGGCATGGCCGAGGATGCGCGCGTCCGCGTGCGCCAGAGCCGGCGCGAGGCGATGGAGATGTCGAAAAAAACGGAGAAAGCCGGCGGGATGACCGAGGATGATTTGAAGGACATCGAAAAGGATGTGCAAAATCTCACCGACAAGTTTGTGAAGAAAATCGATGAAGGCGTGGCGAAGAAGGAAGCCGAAATCATGACGGTTTGATGCGATGAAAATTCTGCTCGTCTTCATTCTGCTCGCGACTTTGGGTGCGTCGGCTGGTGCGGCTGTTGTCCGCCCGTCGCCAGATTTTTCGTGGCAGGGCGTGGGCGGACGGCTTTCCAAAATGCGGGGACAGCCGGTGGTGCTCGTGATTGCAAAATCCTCGGACAGCCGCGCGTTCAAAAAACAGGCGAAGCTGCTGCGCGAGTTTTACCAGCAATTTGCGGCGAAGCAGGTGCTCTTCGTGGCGGCGTTCCAAGAAGCCGCGCCGCGCATCCCATCGGACATTCCTTGGATCGTCGCCGACAACGGTGCCAGGATCGCGTCGGATTACGGCTTCAAGGATTTCGCCATCGTGGTCATCGGCCGGGATGGAAACATCGACCTGCAGACGACAAAAATCACTCCCGGCGAACGGGTGCGGGCGGTGCTGGTGAGCGCATTTCCCGTGCAGGCGGCGGAGCGGAAGTAAGCTTAGGCGCTGTGGTTTCGCAGATTTCGGTTTGCGCAAAAATCGGATTCTGCCATTAATTCCGGCTCTCGATTTTTCGAGTGAACCGACGAACCAAACTGGCTTCATGGACAACATCATCGCGACGCGGGAAGTGCAGGTCGAACGCAAGAATTTCTCGATTCAGTTCCGAGAGAATGAACGCGGGCGGTTTCTGCGCATCATCGAGGAAGCGCACGGACGCCGGAACACGGTGATCGTGCCGAGCTCCGGTCTCGACGATTTTTTCGCCGCGATGCAAGTCGTGCTGGAAGCGGCGGCCGCCTCCGCTCCGCCCGCCGCGCCGGCTGTCTGAACGCGCCCTTTTTACCAATCCACCCGCAATTTTAACATGCCCACCAAAAGCAAAAAAACCACCGCAACGAAGCACGCCGGGAGCGGCGCCAAATCCAAAACCAAGTCCACGAAGTACGTTTATACCTGGGGCAATAACAAAGCCGACGGCAACGGCTCGATGAAGGCGCTGCTCGGCGGCAAAGGCGCGAACCTCGCGGAGATGACGCGCATCGGTCTGCCGGTGCCCCCCGGCTACACGATTTCGACCGAAGTCTGCACTTACTTTTACGCGAACAAGCGGACGTATCCGACGTCGCTCCAAGCGGAAGTCGAAGCGGGTGTCGCGAACATGGAAAAGATCATGGGCACGAAGTTTGGCGACACGACAAAGATGCCGCTGCTCGTGGCGGTGCGCTCGGGTGCGCGCGATTCCATGCCGGGGATGATGGACACGATTTTGAACCTCGGCCTCAACGACGACACGGTGAAATCGCTGGTGGCCGCGACGAAAAACGAGCGGTTCGCCTGGGATTGCTACCGCCGTTTTATCCAGATGTATGGCGACGTGGTCATGGGTGTGCAG
>JANXWU010000305.1 GCA_025350985.1 Spartobacteria bacterium
GCAAGTGAGATTTGGAACTTTCTTTTTACATGGGGGCGGAGTGGGTGGCGGCGGGCGCAGGCTGGTTTGAGCAAAGTCCCCCTACGAACCTTGCGGGGGTTTGCTCGAAGCAGTCTGCGCGGGCGGGTTCACGGTGCTGGGGTTGGGTCTTTATTTGCCCCTCCGCGCATACCCTGCGGGCTGCCTGCGGCAGGCTATCTCGCTCCGCTCGGTTCCGCCGTCGTTGAGCTTGGGGTCGTTAGGCGACTACACGATCCTTGCTCCGAAATCGGTATCCGCTACAATCCCGACATGGTCACCATCGCTGAAATCGAAAAGCTCGCGTCCGATCTCCCAGACTCCGACCGCGCCGTCCTTGCATCCCATCTCCTCCGCTCTCTCCCGTCAGTCCTTCACGACGACGACGACGGCATCGCCGAGGCGTTGCGCCGCGACGCCGACCTCGACGCCCACCCCGAGTCAGCAATCACGCTTGAGCAACTCGACGAACGGATTCGAGATCGCCGACGCTGATGCGGGTCATTCTGCATCCGAAGGTCCACTCTGATGTTGACGCGATCATGGACTATTACGAGCGCGTCGCCAGCCGCGACCTTGCGGACGACTTCTACGCCGAGCTGCGGCGCTTCATTTCGGACGCGGCAGAGCGTCCCGAGTCGTTCTCCATCCGTGAGCGCGACATTCGCCGCGTCAATCTTCGCCGATTCCCTTACCATTTTCTATTTCGCATCGTCGGCGACGTGGTGCGCGTTCTCGTCGTCCGACATCATCGGAGACATCCTTTATTCAGCGTCCATCGCAGATGAACCGTCGCCTAACCCCTATGGAAGATTGCAAGTGAGATTTGGAACTTTCTTTTTACATGGGGGCGGAGCGGGTGGCGGCGGGCGCGGACTGTTTTGAGCAAAGTCCCCCTACGAACCTTGCGGGGGTTTGCTCGAAGCAGTCTGCGCGGGCGGGTTCACGGTGCTGGGTTGGCTCTTTAAGGAACGCTTCCGCTTCGGGGGATTGAGTCGAGGGTCTTCAACTTCCATACTCCTATCCGCACCTGTCACAGGGACAGTGCAAGTTGACTTATACGTCGGGTGAAGGGCTCGCCCACCCACCAGCCTCCTCTATTCCCTTCCTCCTCCTCGGCAGAACGGTGGGCACAGTTCAATCTATAGCGACGGGTGCTCTGCCGAGACCCAGGTTAGGCTACGAACGTGTGCCACATTCCAAAGCGTGAGGTCAGTTCTTAAAGTCTTAGTCTTTCGGTAGCGGATCTTGCTCTCGTTAAGCAGACTTGCAGGACATTTCTTCGTCGAGAATTTCACGAACGGTGAGCGGCTTGATTTCGCAGCCGGTGGCGCGGCGGAAGCGGTCGATCTCGAAAAGCGCGTCACCGCTGAAATCAAAGCCGACGAAATAGCCGAGCTTGCGTTCCTTGCGCTGCATCGCGGTCTCGAAGGCGTCGATATCCGGCCTGCCCACTTGCGCGCTTTGCTTCACTTGGATGGGATACCATGTGTCCATGAACTCCAGCTCGCCCGTTTCCTTTCCGCGGCGCTCGGGCATTGCGCTCACCGGATAGATGCGACCGTCGATACCCATGTCGCCGACTTGCGCCTTGTTCGGGATGCCGCCGAGGGCGATGACCGCCCAGTTCTCGAATTCAAACGGCGGATACTTGCGCAGCTCCGCTTCGGTCTTCGGCAGGTCGCGCACGATGAAGCCGCGCCCAACGCCCCAAAGCTTCTCGTCTTCGGGTAAGCCGCACCCATTCTTGTCGCGCAAACGCTTTGCCATGACACGGCAGGCGGTGGGCGAGAGATCGATGCCGATCCACTGGCGTTTCAGTTTCTGCGCGGCGACGAGCGCGGTGCCGCAGCCGCAGAAGGCGTCGAGGACGATGTCGTTTTCGTTGCTGCTGGCGTTGATGATTCGTTCCAAAAGCGCGAGCGGCTTTTGCGTGGGATAGCCGAGGCGCTCGGCGGCTTGGGAATTGAGTGGAGGAATGTCTGTCCACAAATTCTGGAGAGGGACGCCCTTCATTTCATCAAGGTAGTGCTTCAACCGTGGGGTGCCGTTGGTCGTGTAATGAATTCGTCCGTCAGCTTCTAGCGCCTCCATCTTCGCTTTCGAGTATGCCCAATAGCGGCCTTTCGGCGGTCGCTTCCCTTTCCATTCATATTCTGTATCGCCCCCGGGTTTCGCCGCAGTGATGTCTGTTGATTTGAAACGCCGCCCGTCGCGTTCCTGGTAGGAATATTTCGCGTCAACGTAGTCGGCACCATACGGTTGAAATTGATTGTTCCAAGTCCACGTGTCTCCGCGCGTGTAGAAAAAGATTGAGTCAGTGACGCGGCCGTATTGCGACATACCCTGCTTCGAGTCGCTGTGCGCGCTGCTGCGCTTCCAAACGATTTCATTTTGAAACTGCATCTCCCCGAAAATCTGATCGAGCATGACCTTCACGTAATGCGAGGCGTGCCAGTCGCAGTGGTAGTAGAAGCTGCCGGTCTTCTTCAACACGCGCGCGAGTTCGACGCAGCGCGGGCGCATATATTTGATGTAAGCCTCGGTGCTCTCGTGCCGGTCATTGAACGCGCGCTTCTCCTTGGTCTCGCCCCAGAAGACTTCGTAGTTGCGGTTCGAGTTGAACGGCGGGTCGATGTAGATGAGATCGACGCAGCCGTCCGGCAGCTTCTTTAACTGCTCGCGGTTATCGCCGCAGTAGATGACGCGGGTATCAACAAGCGCGCTCGGTTTAGCCATGCGCGGGCGATGGTTATCGCAATGCGCCGCCGGTGCAAGCATTGCGCCCCGGCATTTTTCCAGTGCTATCCTGCGCCGAAGGTTGATCGAAACGGAACGCACGATTCTCCCCGAGCGCGAATGGCACGCGCGGCGGCAGGCGCACGAGCGGCGCGTGCAGCCGTGGATGGATGCGCAATGGCGGCTACGCCTTTTTCTCCACCGTCGCCTTGGTCGCGCCGGTCGAGATGCCGCCATCGACGAGGAGCGTCTGGCCGGTGACGTAGCGGCTGGATTCGCTCGCGAGGAAAACGACTGCGCCATCGAGGTCGTCGGGGCGTCCGGGGCGTTTCGCCGGGATGCGGTCGCAGAGGTATTTCACCCACTCTTCGTTTTCGTAGAGCACCTTGTTTTGCTCGGTGCGAAACCAGCCGGGCGCGAGGCAATTCACCGTGACGCCATGTTTTCCCCAGTCGTCCGCGAGGCTCATCGTGAGTTGTTTCACGCCGCCGCGGCTCGCGCCGTACGGGCCGAGTCCCGCGTAGCCCGCGACGCACGTCACCGAGCCGATGTTGATGATGCGCCCGCCGCCACGCGCGATCATCCCGCGCGCGACGGCTTGCGCGACGAAAAACGTGCCGCGCAGATTCGTGTCGAGCACGAGATTCCAATCGTCCCACGTCACGTCGAGCGCGG
>JANXWU010000499.1 GCA_025350985.1 Spartobacteria bacterium
GTGTCATTCTGAGCGAAGGCTGGGCGGAGTCGAAGAATCTCTTGAACATTGTTCGGCGTGGCGCGGCACCGCTCAGAATGACCACGCGCGTTTTCCAAATGCACCTATGAAGTGAAGCTCTGTCGCATACCTTTGCCTTCCCTCGCACCTTTCCTTTAGACAAGCAGTCTGTTTATTTCCACCTCCACATCATGCCCACCCAAACCGCTTCCCAGCCCGTCGTGGCCCCATTGGTCGAGGACCAAGCCGCTGCCGCCCAACTCGTCGCCGCCTACAAACAGATTCTCGGGGAGATGGGCAAGTTCATCGTCGGGCAGGAGGAGGTGATCGAACAGCTCGTGATCGCCGTGCTCGCGGGCGGACACTGCCTGCTCGAAGGCGTGCCGGGTCTGGCGAAAACGGCGATGATCCGCTCGCTTTCCCTCACGATGGATTTGTCGTTCCGCCGCATTCAATTCACCCCCGACCTGATGCCGTCGGACATCACGGGCACGGACATTATCCAGGAGGATCCGGTGACGGGACACCGGAAGTTTGTTTTTCAAAAAGGGCCGATCTTCACGCAAATGCTGCTCGCGGATGAGATCAACCGCACGCCACCGAAAACGCAGGCGGCGCTGCTCGAAGCGATGCAGGAACATTCGGTCACCGTCGGCGGCAACACGCTGAAACTGGAGGAGCCGTTCTTCGTGCTCGCGACGCAAAATCCGATCGAGCAGGAAGGCACCTATCCGCTGCCCGAGGCGCAAAAGGATCGCTTTATTTTTCTGGTGAAAGTCGATTACCCCGATCGCGAGCACGAGCGGCAGATCGTGGCGCGCACGACCGGCACCTTCACCGCCAATCTCCAGCCGGTGATCAACGGCGAGACGATCCAGGAATTGCAACGCGTCGTCCGGAAAGTGCCGGTGCCGGAGCACGTCATGGACTTCGTGTTGGACATCGTCCGCTTCACGCGGCCGAACAGCGCCGACGCGCCGGCGTGGATCAAGGAACTCATCGAGTGGGGCGCGGGACCGCGCGCGTGTCAGAACATCGTGCTCGCGGCGAAAGTGCGCGCGGTGCTCAAGGGCCGCTTCCACGTCACCGACGACGATATCGAGGCGCTCGCGCTACCCGTGTTGCGCCATCGCATTGTGCCGACATTCAATGCCGAGGCGGAAGGCATCAAGGTGGACGACATCATCGCGAGGATCGTGAAAGCGGTGCCGCGGGGGGAGTCCAAGCGCGTGCTTTGATTTTGAATTCTGAATTTTGAATTCTGAATTGGAGAGCGCTGCTTGAAAGAGAACGTCATCAAGGACAAGTCATTTGCGTTCGCGCTCGGAGTTATTTCGATCTGCCGACGTTTGCAGGAGCATCGTGAATACGTTTTGAGTCGGCAGTTGCTGAAGTCTGGAACGAGTGTCGGCGCGAACGTCGAGGAAGCGCAGGCCGCTCAGAGCCGGGCCGACTTTCTCTCGAAAATGAGCATCGCCGCCAAGGAAGCGCGGGAGACTCACTACTGGCTTCGATTGCTGCGGGATTGTGGAGATTTTCCCGCCATCCAGATCCAATCATCCATCGATAACTGTGACGAAATTCTGCGCATCCTGACTTCGATCGTGAAAACCACCGCCGAAAGCTGAATTCAAAATTCAGCATTCAAAATTCAAAATTAATTCGTGGCTCACGTCTCCGACTTCCTCACCCCCGCCGATCTCCAGAAGATCAGCAATCTGCAAGTGCTCGCGCGGCAGGTCGTCGAAGGTTTTTGCACGGGCATGCATCGCTCGCCGCACAAGGGTTTCAGTGTCGAGTTCAAGCAGCATCGGCAATACGTCGCCGGTGACGAAATCCGGCGCATCGACTGGCGTGTCTTCGGGCGCAGCGACCGCTTTTACATCCGCGAATACGAGGAGGAGACAAACCTCCGCGCGACGATCCTGCTCGATCTGAGCGGCTCGATGAACTACGGGCGCAACGGCATCACCAAATATCATTACGCGACGCGGCTCGCGGCCTCGCTCGCCTACTTGATGATCGGCCAGCAGGACAGCGTCGGGATGGTGACTTACGACACGAAGATCCGGAAATACATCCCGCCGCGCTCTCGCATGAGCCACATCCGGGTCATCATCGACGAACTCCAGCGCAGCGAGCCGGGCGGAGAGACGGAGATGGGCGATGTCTTCCACGATCTCGTGCCGAAGCTGCACCGGCGCGGATTGCTGGTGATCATTTCGGATTGCTTCGGCGACGTGCCCAAGCTGTTGCAGGCACTCGCGCACTTCCGCCACGCGCATCACGAGATTTTGATTTTCCAAATCTGGGACCGCGACGAACTCGAGTTTCCGTTCAAGCAGTGGACGCAGTTTGAGTCATTGGAAACAGCGGGCGCGAAGCATTTGCTCGACCCCGTGCTGTTGCGTGAAGCCTATCTCGCGAACCTCGAAAAATTCCGCGAAGAACTCGTGAAAGGCTGCCGCCGGCACAAGATTGATCTCGTGCCGTTCACGACGGATCAGCCGTACGCGGAGGCGCTCGCGGCATACGTGAGCAGGCGGAGGGGACGGGGATGAGCGAGGGGGAAAACACGACCCTGCCGGGGGCTGAACATCGAACATCGAACATCGAACGCCGAACATCGAATGAGAGAGGTGCGGCGCGACCGTTTGATCTCGAAGAACGATTGCTCGAATACTCGGCGCGTATTATTCGACTCGCGGATTCGCTGCACGATACGCGCGCGGGAAATCACGTCGGCGGGCAGTTACTTCGGTCTGGGACCTCGCCTCTGCCAAATCATGG
>JANXWU010000508.1 GCA_025350985.1 Spartobacteria bacterium
GCGATGGAAGCCGCCCCCAAGGTGATCGTGCATCCCGCCATCGGCCATCTTGCGCAAGGTGACCAGCGCCATGCCGAGCGCCGCTTTGCCGTCGCGCGAGTCCGCGCCTTCGCGAGCGGCCGTGCGGAAGAGAAAATTGAGCGCGACCGGGCGGGGAAATTTCGGGGCGCCGCCGAAGCCGCCGAGTTCGTCGTCGAAGCGCTGGGTGAGCTGATTCAGACATTTGGCGAGCGCTTCCCGGCCCGCCGCCGCGCTCTGCGGCGCGCCCGCGCCGGCAGCCTCGCCGAGCGCCTTGATCGCCTCGTTGGCGGCTTCGACGACTTTCTCGTGTTCATTTTTCCACGCATCGGCGAGCCGCTGGATCACGGTCGGAAAACCGGGCCGTCCGTAGCGATCTTCGGGCGGAAAATAAGTGCCGCCAAAGAACGGCTGGAGGTCGGGCGTGAGGAAGACGCTCATCGGCCAGCCGCCGCCGCCGGTGGTCGCCTGCACGTAGGTCATATAGACGCGGTCCACGTCGGGCCGCTCCTCGCGGTCCACTTTCACGCAGATGAAAAGCGCGTTCATCAGCTTCGCGGTCGCCTCGTTTTCAAACGACTCGTGCGCCATGACGTGACACCAGTGGCAGGTCGAATAGCCGACCGAGAGGAAGATCGGTTTGCCCTCCGCCTTGGCTTTGGCAAAGGCCTCCGGGCCCCACGGGTACCAGTCCACGGCGTTGTGCTGATGCTGGAGCAGGTAGGGCGATTTTTCTTTCGCGAGGCGATTGGTGAAACGGGGAGCGGGTTCTGGGTTCACGGTTTTGGGTTTATCGGCGGCGCGGGAAAGGGCGAAACTGAAGAAGAACGCGAGCGCGGCATGTTTCGTGATATACATCGAACGGGTTGGGTCTGTGGATTGTCACAGCAACCTTAACGCGAATCCAAAAATCATCGCCATGTGCAAAATCCTGCTGCTTCCCCTCGCGCTCGCCGGCTGTCTTTTTCTCGGCGCCTGTGCGTCGAACGTGCAAAACACCAGCCACTCGTTTCACACCGTCGTCATTGATGCCGGGCACGGCGGGCACGACACAGGGACACGTTCCCGGTTGGGCGGCGCGGAAAAAGATGCGACGCTCGCGGTGGCGGAACGCTTGGAGGCAAGGCTGCGCGGCGCGGGTTTTCACACGGTGATGACGCGCGACACGGACGTGTTCATCCCGCTCGACACGCGCGCGGGAATTTCCAACGCCCAGCACAACTCGATTTTCGTGAGCATTCATTTTAACGACGCGCGGCGCCGCAGCGCCCACGGCATCGAGGTGCATTACAAATCGCCCTACGCACGCGAGCTCGCCGAACGCATCGAAGGCAAGCTCGACGACATCGGCTCCAATCGCGGCATCCACACGGCGAACTTCGCGGTGCTGAGAAAAAATCGCTACCCGGCGGTGCTGGTCGAGTGCGGTTTTCTCAGCAACCCCTCCGAAGCAAAACGCTGCGCGAACGGCGGCTATCGCGACCAACTCGCGGAGAAAATCGCGGAAGCATTGATCGAGCAACGCTACGGCCCAGGCAGCAAGCGCGAGGCGGAATTGATCGCTGGGCGGTGATGGCCGCAGATGAAAGTTCTGCTCTGGGTTCAGCGGTGTTTCGGTTTGCGGGAGGATCTAAATGGAGTGGGGCTGGATGCGGTGCGAGCCATTTTTTTGGCCGTGGATTGGAGAGGGGAATGGAAGACATTTCAGGACGCCACCACGCGCGCCGCTGAGTGCACGTATCCCGAGATGGGCGTGGCGGATGATGCGGGGCACGAGTTGAGAATTTACCCCGTGGATGAGGAGGCGTTTGGTTTCCTATACGATTACTCCGTCTTTCGCTCGCAATTTGGTTTCAGTCCGATGGAGCAGCCGAGGAAGCACCGGGGAACTTGCGGGAAAGAGGAAGTGCCTGCGCTGTTTCAACTTTTTTTTGACGGCAAGGAAGACGAGCTGCTGGCGAGACCCGGTGAGAATACGGGAGCGTCAGACGACCCGCCGGAAGCGGGCGCGGAATGAGTCCGTCGCAGGGTTATTGCGGTTCCGCCGGGGACTTTTCCGCAGGCTCCGGCGCGGGGGATCCCATGTTTGCCTCGACGCGACGGAGCATCGACGACTCCATGCGGTCGATGCGATCTTTGAGCGAGCCGTCAAGCGCGCGCATTTTTTTGTAGAGCGCCTTGTAAAAATCCTTCGACGCCTTCCGCAATTCGTCGTCGTTTTGCGCTGACTCCGCTTTTTGCTTCAGCGCGTTGACGCTTTTGTCCTGGAGCGCTTTGGCTTTCACCGCGTTGAACCGCGCCCGTTCCTTTGCGTCCAAATCCACCGGCGACGCTTCCGGTTTCGCGTTCACTTTTTCCTCAGCCGCCGGTGCCGACTCGGGCTTCGGAAACTCGACGGCTGGCACTTCGATTTTGGTTTCTGGCTCCGGCAATTTTTTCGGCGGCTCGGGTTCGGCGAGGCTCTCTTTTGGCGCGGGCGTGGCTTTTCGCTTCGACGTTCCGCGCGCTTTTGGAGTAGGGGACGGCTTGGGCTCCGGGGTGATTTTTGGCTTCGTCTCAGCCACGGCCTCGTCGTCTGGTTTCGGTGCAGGCGTGGCTTTCGGCACGGGGGAATGTTTCGCTTTGGGGCGCGGTGTGGGCGTCGGCTGCGGTTCTTCCGCCGGCTTTGTTGTTTTGGGTTTCCGCCCGAAAATCCGCTGGATCATCGAGCGTTTTTTTTCCGGCGAGGGCGTCGGATCGATTTCCGGTTTTGGCGTTGGGGAACTCTTCTTCCGTCCTGGCGTCGCAGGCTTTTCGGACTCGCCGGTTTTGTCGCCCGCGTCCACTTTTTCCTTGGGCTCGTCCGGTGCCGCCGCCTGCTGTTCGGCCGGTTTGCCGGCGTCCGGCGCGGCGGGCGTGCCGGCGGCCAGAAGCGCGAGCGCCCAAAGAAAAACAGCGAGTTTTTTCATGCTTTTGCTAAGAAGGTCGTCCAACTTGCGGTTCGCGCGCGGGCATGTCAACTCACCCGCGCCGGCCATTCCCGCCATGAGAAAATCGCGCTTCCTCTTATCCGCCGGCATCTTCGCGCTGGTCTTCCCATTTTTCCTCAGCCGCCGGATGCGCGTGTTCCGGCGCACGGTGGTCCACGCGACGCCAGAGACGGTTTTTCCTTTGCTCAACGACCTGCGCAACTGGCCTTTGTGGACGGAATGGAGCCGCCGCAGCGAGGTGCATGTCAGCTACGACGGGCCACCGGCGGGCGTCGGCGCGACGCAGCGTTGGGAGGCTGGAAAGACGAGCGGCGTCTTGCGGATCACGCACAGCACGCCCGGTGCGCGCATCGCCTACACGCTCGACCTGTGCGGCGGTAAATATCACCTCGACGGCGTGATCTCGCTCGACGCGGCGGGGCCGCTCACGACGGTCACCTGGACCTGCAAATGGGACACGGGCGAAAATCCGTTCGCACGCTACGGCGGCCTGCTTTTCAAACGCTGCCTCGGGCGCGATTTCGCGGCGGGGCTGGCGAATTTGAAAGCGCTGATCGAAGGTGTGCGCTGACCGTGGGCGCTGTCTCGACGAACGTTCGCTGCTGGGCCGAAATCGACCTCGGCGCACTCCGTCACAACGCCAGGGTCGTGCGCGCGCAAATCGGCTCGGCGGCCGGTTTCATGGCCATCGTCAAAGCCGACGCATATGGACACGGCATGTCCGAGGTGGCGCGCGGGCTTGAGGGGCTGGTGGAAATGTTCGGCGTCGCCGACCTTTGCGAGGCGCGGCGGCTGCGCGAAGTTTTGCCGGCGGCGAAAATCTTCATTCTCGGCACCGCGCTGCCTGACGAACGCGCGGAGATCGTGCGGCGCAAATTTTTCCCCGTGGTTTCTTCGCTGGAAGAAGCTCGCGCTTTCCATGCGCTGGCCGGCGGCGAGCCGGTGGAAGTTCACCTCGACCTCGACACGGGCATGGGGCGCATTGGTGTGCGCGAAGACCGTGCCGCCGCCGAAGTCGAAAAAATCTCAGCGCTTCCGGGGATCAAAATTGCCGGCCTCTCGACGCATTTACCCGTGGCGGATGAGGACAAAAATTTCACCGCCGACCAGCTCGCGCGTTTTGAAAAAATCGCCGCAAGCCTGCGCCAGCGCGGTCTGCGCGCGCCGATCATTCATTCGCTCAATAGCGCGGGCGTGATCCGTTTTCCGACGCACGCGCAGGACATGGTGCGTGCCGGACTGATGCTCTACGGCAGCTCACCGATCCCGGATTTTCAAAGCCGTCTGCAGCCGGTCCTGACGCTGAAAACGCGCGTGACGCTCGTGCGCGAGTTCGGCGCGGGACAAGGCGTGAGCTATGGGCGGACGTTCATCACGCCGCGTCCGATGCGCGTGGCGACGCTCGGCGCGGGATACGCGGACGGCTTTCGGCGGAGCCTGTCTAATCGTGACGCCGAAGTGTTGATCGCGGGCCGGCGCTGTCCCGTGCTCGGGCGAGTGACGATGGATCAAATCATGGCCGACGTGAGCGCGCTGCCGGACGTGCAGCCGGGCGACGAGGTGGTGCTGATCGGACGGCAGGGGACGGAGGAAATTCTCGCTTCCGAGCTGGCACAAAAGGCGGGCACGATCGCGTGGGAAATTTTCACGGGCATCGGGCCGCGGGTGGAAAGGCGAGTCGTTTCAAACTAAAAAAATCAGGCGCGTCCCGAGCGTATTTGCGGTTCAATCGGAGTTTCAACCTTCAGAAAATTCTTCCCGATGTTCCAAATCGTCTTCAACGAAATCAGCGCTGCCGAGATGTCGCGTTTGCCCAAGGATCTCCAACTCGACCTGCTCGCCGAGTTTCAATTTTTACCCGAAGACCTCGACCAGCTCGACACGGAAAAATTTGGAAAAATCGAGCGCGAGCGCAAGACGCTGTTTCGCTACCGCGCGAAGGATTATCGGATTTATTTTGAGCGGAGCGCGGAGGGCGTGACCATCCATCGGGTGCTGCACAAAAATACGATCCGCGATTTTCTCTTCCGCTCGAAACTGCCAATGGCCGAGGACGAGCAGCTCGGCGCGGCGAAGGAATTTTGGAAGCTGATCGACGAGGGCGAGAAGGCGCGGCGAGGTTAAGTGACCCGCAAAAAAACTAGCGGCGCTCGAATCCACCCGGACCCGAGCGCCGTAGTCAGCCCAGAGAAAATGGGTCAGCGCGAGGCGACGGTGCTTTTGCCCGAGGCGATGTCGGCGAAGGCCACGCGGGTGGCCTCATGCCGGTAGGCGCCATTGCGGGCGTAGGAATAAAAGGGGATGTATTCGCTGCGCGAGGTTTTGTCGGCGGCGAGGGGCTGGAAATTGTTCGTGCAATCCAGAATGTACCAGCGGCTGTCGTGCTGCCACATCAGCCAAGCGTGGCTGATGCGCGAGGAGGCGCGCGCCCGGCCGATGACGAAGCGGATGCTGGGGTCGTTGATTTGGTCGGCGAGCCAAAGCGCCTTGTCCTTGCAATCTCCGGCGTGGCGCGCGGCCGTGTCCTGCGGCAGCGCGGGCGTGTAGGGATTAGTGAAGGAATAACGAAAACGGCGGCCCTCGCGCATGAGTTGCTTCACCCGTTCGAGCGAAGTCGCCTCCCTTTGTCCGTCGATTTGACCAAGGATGCTCTTGACCGGATTCATGTAGCGATCATAGGGCGTCCCCGGCGAAGGCAGGCCGAGATCGATCGAGGCGGAGGCGAGACGGCTGAGAAAAAGAGCGGCGAAGAGGATTATGGTTTTCATTGCTATTGGAATTTCCATAACGAATGAAAGCTACTCTTGTGCCAGTTTACTGGGCGAATAGGGCGCGCTATGAGGGGAAACTTCGATGGGCATGAAAAGCAGAACGCCAGTCCGCCGCCTTTCTCAAACAGGCAGGCCTCTTCTATCATTTTCGCGGAGCGGAATCCCGCGGCCCGCGCCTGAAAACCTTGTCGATTCCACAGCACCCGTCGCATCGACCCCCGCACCCGCTCTCGCCTCCGAACTTTCTCAAGGTTTCCCTAGTCCCGCCACGCATCCCATCACTTCGTCGTCCGTCGCCAGCCATCCAGCAACGCATAAACCACCGGCACCACGATCAGGCTCAACAGGGTGGACGTGACCAGTCCGCCGATGATTGCAATGGCCATCGGCGCGCGCAATTCCGAGCCGACACCCCAGCCCAACGCGATCGGCATCATCCCCAAAATCGTGGCCAGAGTCGTCATCAA
>JANXWU010000509.1 GCA_025350985.1 Spartobacteria bacterium
CCATGGCGGCGACGAGATATTTTGGCAGGAATCGCAGCAACCATTCCGTCTTCAGATGGCCGCCCGTGAGCGGGTTGGTGAACAGAAAAAGCTCATCCACTTCCAAACCCGCGCGGCTCGCGAGCGAGCCCATCTCGTCCGGGTGCAGCAGGAAAATATGTCCGTCCGAGTCCGGCTGGAACTGCCTCGCTTCATAAATTCCGGGCTCCAGACATTCCGAAAATTTCGGGAGCAAGTTTTTGAAATAAGCGCCGTTGGGTGTGGTCATGATGATGTAGCCGCCCGGTTTCGCGAGCCTGGCCGCATGCGCGAGAAACTCATCGGGATGCGCCGTGTGCTCGATGGTCTCGGTGATGAGCACGGCGTCAAAAGGCGACGCAAATTCGAGATCAAACGCATTGCCCGGCGCGAAGTGGATTTGCCCCCGTTCGTGCTTGAGGCGCACATAGCCCGCGAGGTCCGCGCGCCGGTCGTTCCAAGTGACCTCGTAGCCGAGCTCGGCCAGCGCGAGGGAGAAATTTCCCTGCCCCGCGCCGAGATCGAGCACGCGCGCTCCCGGCGCGAGCACTTCCCGCAGCAGCCGCAGCGTTTGCCGTCGCCGGTTGTCGTAGGCTGCGGCATAGCCGTGATGGGAAATCTCGCCGTAAATTTCCTGGAGGTCATACGCGTGGGAATACTTCCACGACGCTGGCCAAGTCTCTTCGAGGTGAACGCGTTTCATCGGCCGGGTGCGACAGACTTTGGAAAATAAATCATCACGCGGCTTCCGCGCCCCAGCGCTCTTTCACGAGGCGAAACAGACGCGGCATCGCCAAGGCCAATTGCGGATTTCGGACGATGATCGGCAGCGCGTGGCGCAGCAACCTCGCGCGACTGGGCTTGAAGCGCAGGTTAAAACAAAGGCAGGCGAATAACTGGCTGGCCGCTTCGCGAGGCTGGGGCGCGGTCTCCAGATGATGCTCGATGAGTGCGCCGGAAATGCAGCGGCTTTTCCATCCATGCCGGAACAGCAGCGCGCCAAATTCCAAATAGCTGGAGCCAAATGAAAACGCCTCCGTCATTCGAAAGCCGCGCTGGAAAATCTCCGCCGGATAAATCGTAGATCCGTCGGCGACCGCCCAATTGTCATCTGGATCGGCCACGGCAGAGGCCAGACCCGAAGGGTGAAGCTGTCCGGCGGTGTCGAACTCGTCGAGCAACCGGCCGCCGCTGAGCCTGGTCTCACCCGTCGTCCAAATCGCTCGCGGGTCTTTACGCACTGCTTCCAAGCAGCGAGAAAAATGTCCCTCGGGAAAAGTGTGATCGTCGTCCATGGTGCGAAGATGCGTGCCCGCACACGCCAGCGCGGCGGCGTTGCGATTCGCGTAAAGTCCGCGCCGCGGCCCTGCCATCCAGCGGCATCCGAGGAGCCTGGCCACCTCCCGGCTGTCAGCTGAGTTTTCAGCATCGGAATCGTCGGACACGATGACCTCCCAAGGCTGCGCACTCTGGGCACGCAAGCTTTCCAAACAGCGGCGAAGCGATTCGGGGCGGTTGCGCGTGACCAGCGCCACACTGATTCGAGGCTCTTCGTTCATGCCGGGTCGAGGCGGCGAGCACGCCTGCGAAAGCGAAAATCCCACACTGCGAGGTAGGGCAGCACGAGCGGAAACGTGAGCCATTTCAACACCTGCCGGAAGACGGACGCGCGCCAATGTCCGCGCTCAAAACGCGTGACCAGATGCAGAGTGGTGCGGAGCAAGTCCAGACACGCCGCGAGGAAAAAGGGCGTGCGCGCTCCCGTCTTCACGCCGTAAAGCACGCCCCATCGCTGCTGCCAGGTCGCGCGCCGCCAGAGCATCGGCCAAGTGAGCCGGCGCGGCGGATGCACGACGACTGCCGTCGGCGCGAACACGACGCGGTGGCCGGCGCGCGCCACCCGCCAGGCAAACTCCATGTCCTCGCCCCCCGCTTCGAGAAAATCCTCGTCGAACCCTCCCATCTGCTCGAACAACGCGCGTCGAATCGCGAAGTTGCAACTCCACAAAACGCCACCCGTCAAATTTTCAACGTGCTCCTCAAACGGCGTGTCCCGCTGGCCGGGGCAGAGCGTTTTTCCCTCCACGATGTCGGCGTCCTCCGCCGCGCACCGGATCGCGTCGAGCCACTTTTCATCCGGCACGCAGTCGTCATCGACAAAGGCAATCCACTCACCTGCCGCCGCGCGCGCGCCGTGGTTGCGGTTCGCGGCCGGGCCGCGTTGCGGGCCGCGCGTCCAGATCGCGCGCGGAACATTTTTCTCCACCAGTTCTTTCGTCGCGTCGTCGCGACTGTCGTCCGTGACGATGACTTCCTCCGCGCCGAGCAGTTTTTCCAAGCAGCGGGCCAGCGACGCGGGACGGTGGCAGGTTGGGATCACGACGGAAATTTTCACGCGCGCCAGAATTGATAGTGCGGCGAAACGAGGCTGATCAACGCCGCGAGTGGATCGCCCGCACGCAGGTCTGCCAGCGCCATCACTTTGATCGAATACGCGATCTGCCTCGCGTATCCGAGCGGCGTCATTGGCCCGCGGGCATTCCAGCGCGCGTAGCGCTCCAGCACTTCGCGGAGAGAATTCGATTTCGTCGCGGTCACAAAAAGTTTCGGATCGTAAATCACGTCGAACCCGGCGGCGAGCAGGCGCGCGCCCAGCTCCGCGTCCTCGTGCTCGCGCAACCCGGAGTCGAACCCGCCGGCCTTCCGGACCGCCGTCGCGCGCAGCAGAGCGCCACCGGTCGCAAGGGTTGCGTCCCGCTGCATTTCGCGAGGCACCGACGTTTTGAAAAGGTGCCGCCCGCGCCAGCGTTCGACGGCATTCCGGGGCGACGGCTGCGTGATGTGGCCGCACACGGCGGCGACCTTTTCTTCGTCAAACCACGGCAGCGCGTGTCTCAGGAAATCACGGTCGAGCGTCACCGTCGCGTCACAGCAAAGCACGAGTTCGTGCCGCGCCTCCGCCATTGCCCGGGCGCGCGCGCCGCCCCGTCCGGCCTTCTTTTCCAAACGCAGGACCCGCACCTCCGCCGCTTCGGCGGAGCCGTCGCTCGAGGCATTGTCCACCACGAACAATTCATCGACCGGCACGCTCTGCGCCCGGATCGAAGCGACCGCCCGCCCGAGCGTATCGCGGTTGTTGAAGCACGGGACGTAGGCGCTGATTTTCATGGCGACGTTTCGGCGGCAATCTTGCGCCAAAGTTTCATCGTCTCGGCGTGGACTTCTTCGACGGAAATTTTCTTCAGGCACGCCAAATCATGCTCGCAGCGTTCTCCGCGACTCGCATGAATCCAGCACGGACCGCACGGCATCTCGACAAAGAGATTCACGTTCCCGTCGTAACCGAGATTCGCGGGCGTGCGCGAGCCGCCGAAAATAATCACGGACGGCACGTCCAAGCCATTCGCCGCGTGCATGAGGAAACTGTCTGGCCCGACGTGGAGCCGCGCGCAGGCGAGCAGCGCCATCGATTCGCGCAGCGACAAGAGCCCGGCAAAACGGCGCACGCCCGCGAAGTGCGGCTCGGTCGCGTCGCCAAGATGCATCAGGTCAAATTCGGCGCGAAGCCGCTCCAGCAGGTCATTCCACGACTCCACCGGCCAGTTCTTTACCGCCTCCTTGCTGCGGGTGTTGAAAGCCAGCACTGGCTTTGCGGTCGCGCCGAGACGCGCGCGCGCCCCGGCGATTTCCAAGTCGGAAAGGAATACTTTCGCGCGGTATGCGCACGGGCCGAAACCCAGATGATCGAACGTCGGACGCAGCACATTCACGCAGCCGTCTTTTTTTTCGACGAGCCCGAGATACCAATGCCAAAGACAAAACCAGCTCTCGCGGGCGTTCAAGGTTTCGATGTTCGGATCGTGCAAAAGCAGTTCGGGATTTGGCGTCAGGCAGTTGATGCGGATGCGCGGATGGCGCTCGTGGAGATGGCGGCAAACGATCGCGGTGAGCAGCGTGTCGCCGGGCGCGCCGAAAGCATCGAACACCGTCAAGCGCGCGCCGAGCCAATGCAGCAGCCACGGACGACGCGTGAACCAATCGTTCACATGCCAGCGCACGGCGGCGGCGAGGCCGGTGTCGCGGCGGAGCAGCGGCGCGAGGTCGGTCATGCGTGCGCAGGCAGCTTGGAAAGCTGATGGATGCAGCGTTGTGCGGCGTCGGCCCACGTCCAGTGAGCGAGCCGTCGGTCGATTTCCTGACGCGTCAGCGAGGGAGTGGGCGTGCGCGTTAAAACCTGCTCCATCGCTTCGGCGAGACGCGCCGGATCCTGCGGCGGAAAAAGTCCGGCACGATCCATGGCCTGATACAAAACCAACTGCTCGCGAAAAGGCGGGATGTCGGTGCAGAGGATTTCCTTTCCGCGCCGCAGGGCCTCGGCGACTGGAAAACCAAAACCCTCGTAGCTCGACGGCGATAACACGCAGCGCGCGCCGGCATAAAGTGCGTCCACTTCCTCGGGTGCCACTTCGCCGAGAATCTTGACGCGCGGGCCGAGTTCGCGCGCGTGGCTTTTGAGAAACCAGCGCGCTTCCTCCATCACCGGATTGGCAAATTTTCCACCGTCCTGAAATCCGCCAATGCCGACGCCACTGACCGCGACGCGAAAATCGAACTTTCGTTGCGCGAGCAGCAGGCAGGCTTGAAACAAGACGAGGTGGCCTTTGTGCGGGTTCGGCGCGGCGGGAAAATAGAAGTCGAACTTTAGCGGGAGCGGCGCTGTTTCGACC
>JANXWU010000524.1 GCA_025350985.1 Spartobacteria bacterium
CGGCACGACGACGCAGTCCAAATGCGACGCGCGAATCGCGGCGACGGTGCGGCTGATTTTCTCGATGAGGAGCGTATTAATGCCGCGGTAGGGATCGAACCGCGCCATGCGCGCGAGTCCGCCATCGATCACCAGCCGCACGCCGTCGATGGTGAGCGAAGTCTCCGCGACGTTTGTGCTTACGACGACCTTGCGTTTGTCGTAGCGAATCATCGCGGCGTCCTGTTCGGCGGGCGGCAGTTCGCCGTGGAGCGGCACGACGACGCAGTCCAAATGCGACGCGCGAATCGCGGCGACGGTGCGGCTGATTTCATACGCGCCCGGCATGAACACGAGCGCGTCGCCGTCCTGCTTGCGCGCGATTTTTTCCAGCTCATCCGCAGCCAAATCCCACACCGGATAATCACCCGCGGGCCGATCGAGATATTCCATCCACACGGGATGCATGCGGCCTTCGGAGCGCAGCGTCGCGCACGGCGCGAGATATTTTTCGAGCCGTCCCGTGTCGAGCGTCGCGGACATGACGACGATTTTCAGATCGGGCCGGCGCGTCTCCTGCAAGTCGAGCGCGCGAGCCAGCGTGATGTCGCCGTAGAGATGGCGTTCGTGAAATTCGTCGAACAAAATTGCCGACACGCCGCGCAGCATCGGGTCGCCGAGCATCTGCCGCAGCAGCACGCCTTCGGTGACAAAACGAATGCGCGTTTTTTCCGTGACGACGCGCTCGAAGCGGATTTGGTAACCGACCTCGTCGCCGAGTTTTCCGTTGCGTTCAAAGGCGACGCGCGTGGCCAGCATTCGCGTGGCGAGCCGGCGCGGCTGGAGCACGACGACTTCGCCGTCGCCGAGCAAGCCACGGTCGAGCAGCATCTGCGGCACCTGCGTCGATTTTCCCGAGCCGGTCGGCGCTTGGAGAATCAGGCGCGGCGTCTGCGCGAGTTCGGAGAGGAGGGCGGATTCGAGTTCGAAAATCGGGAGGTCTTGGCGGGGCATCGCGAGAATTTTAACGCAGAGACGCGGAGGCGCGGAGAAAAAATGGGAAGCAGCTAAAATTGCTCCGCGTCCCCGCGCCTCCGCGTTTAATCTGCCGCCACGACATGCTCCTCGCCTTCCACAAACCGTACGGTGTGCTTTCGCAGTTCACGCCGGAAAATGGTTCGTCGCATCGCACGCTGGCCGACTTCGGATTTCCGAAAAATGTCTGGCCCATCGGACGGCTCGACGCGGACAGCGAAGGCTTGCTGTTGCTCAGCGACGAGCCGGGATTGAACACGAAATTGCTGCATCCGGCGCGCGGGCACGGGCGGGTTTACTGGGTGCAGGTCGAGCGCGTGCCGACTCGCGAAGCACTCGAAGAACTTGAGCGCGGCGTTCCGATTCAAGGCAGAATGACTTTGCCATGCCGCGCGCGATTGCTCGATTCAGCGCCGGATATTTGTGCCCGCGAGGAGCCGATTCGTTTCCGAAAAAATGTGCCGGACTCCTGGATCGAACTGGAGTTGAGCGAAGGAAAAAACCGGCAGGTGCGGCGGATGACGGCCGCGGTCGGCCATCCCACGCTGCGACTGCTGCGGGTGGCGATTGGCGAATTCAGACTCGGCGATCTTCCGGCCGGAAAATGGAAAGTCTTAAATCCGGCAGAACGCCGGATGGCGGGCGCGCCCTGAGCCCGTCCTCCCTATTGCCCCGGCGGTCCGCCCCTGCGTCCAAAACCGCCGTCGCCGAAGCCCGGAGGTGCGATCTTGGCCGCGGTGAGAATCCGCGTTTTAGCCTCGGGGGCGAGCGTGTTGGTTTGCGAAATCCACTCCTTCGCGGTGGTGGCGTCATGGCGCATCCACGAGCCGGCGATCTGCTCCAAATTGGCGGTTCGGACCTGTGGATCGGTAATGGTTTGCGCCCAAGTGACCGCACTTTGCGGATCGCGCCCGCCGACGACTTGAGTGAAACCGATGACCGCCTGATCGCGCGCCGCGCCTTGTGGAAGGCTTTGGAGCCAGGTGCTGGCGCTCGCGGCATCCTCGCGCGCCCAAGTGTACATCACGCCTTGATAGGCCTTGCCCTTGACGGCTTCGTCGGTCAGCGAGCCGGCCCATTGCAACGCCGCATTGGGATTGCTCCCCGCCCAGCTTCCGGCGATGCGGGAAACCGCGCCCGCCTGGTCGGCGGCGGGAAGTGAGGTGATGTAATTCGCCGCCGCCTGCGGGTCATTCCGCGCCCACATGCTCATGGCGATTTGCAGATTTTGCGAACGGTCGGCACCCGCCGGCAGGCTCTGAATGTAGGACAGCGCACCGGTGGGATTTGCATTGGACCAGCCGAAAATGGCGGCGCGCAAAAATTCCGCCGAGGCGTTCTTGTCGGGATTTTGCTTGGCAAAGGCAATCGCGGCCATCGGGTCGAGCGCAGCCCAGCGGCCGGTGACGAGCCGCTGCATCATGTCGCGCTCGCGGCCTTCGAGCGTCCCGGCGAATTCCATCGCGCCCGCGATTTGCGACGCGTCGAGTTTTTTGACGATGTCCAGTAATTTTCTGAAACGGTCGCCTTTGTCGGACTCGGCGAGCGCAGCCTGCACCGCTTCGTTAAAAGGAAGCGCGGGTTCCGCCGTCTCCGTGGCGTCGTCTGGCTTGGAGGAGGCGCTGCTTTTCGCGTTTCGCGCCGAAGATTTCTTTTTCGTGTTGAAGTCGCCACTGCTGAAAGTCTCGGTCTTGGCGGCTGCGGCTTTCACCGGTGCGGCGGTGGGCGCGGGCGTGGCGGGTGTGGCCAGCATGTGCCAGCCGACGGCGACGACTGCGGTTCCGCCAACGAGCAGGAGCGCGCACAGGATCAGTTCACGAGGTTTCATTGTGGCACTTTTATTAACCATGCCGGCGGAAGAAGGTTTCGTAGCCGGGGATGTTTCTTTTAGTGTGAAGTGGGGGGAGGGTCAAACGCGGCGGTCGATGCTGACCGCGACGGGGATGTCGCCTGACCTTTGATCCGGGAGTTAAAATAACCTCCGGCGACTGCTTTAAAAAAGCTCCGCCTGCCAAATCCAACTCCACGGAATGGCGCCAAAGCTCAGAATCCAATCGTTGAATTTGCGGAGGCTCCAGCCGTCGCGGACGACCAGGCGCGCGTGCAGTTTTTCGAGTTCGATACGGCCCAGCAGATAGCTCATCGGCACGGTGGGCGCGCTGGTGTACCAGTTCACGTCGGCCTCGGCCCGTCGGCGCGTGAAGCCGACGCCTTCCATTAATTTTTGGCACGCGCCGGAGTGGGTCAATTTCCCGGAATGCAAACCACAATCGATCGCGATGCGGTACGCCGGCGTGGGGACGTGGGGCAAGAGCTTCACGTTGCACGTGCGCGCGAGAATCTCGAGCGTGCGCGGGCACGCATCGGCGCGGATCTCGACCTTGCGCTGCGCCCACGCGTACGGATCGAGCTTCGGGTGCGCCGTGCGCATCGAGAGCAGCGACAGCCAGTTCGTGTACACGTGCCGCCCCGTCTCGATGAGCACGTTCACGCCGGTCGCCTTGCCGAACTTTTTCGCGTCTTCCGGATCGTCGAACGAGAACGTCACGCCGGCCGCGGCCTCGGGATCGTTGTGTGG
>JANXWU010000531.1 GCA_025350985.1 Spartobacteria bacterium
TTGATTCCAAGCAGCGCCCCAAAAAATTAGCTGTACGGGTACCCCGGTCGCGATCGCCCCGCCGCCGTTTGAAGCAATGATCGGTCTTGGAACAATCGGTGGAAAAATCTGATCCGCGGTAAGTATCCCACCTGATGCATCAAGCGGGATCGGGTTTTTGTCGGCAACGATACCGCTACCAAATTGGCGATACTTCGCCTTGCGTCGAATCTGAACTGAATCCGATAACTTTACTTGTTTGAGTTTCGGCCGACTGTGATCTGTTTTGTCGGGCGGTGACGTGGTCAATTTTTTCTTACGCATGTGAATCAATCCTTTCGAGATCACTGCAACGCGATCAAAACGGGAACTAGCCCCTGACCTGATTCAAGCGATCGCAATGCTTTCCCGATCACCGACCCAAAAGCTTTGAGCAGATCTTCGGCCCTCATCGCGTGACCAGGGGTAGAAGAGGTTGTCAGTAAGTCACCGATCCGAATCGGCGCGATGTCAGCGTCTACCTTGCAGTACACTTTCCCCACTAACGCGATCGGCGCGCGCGGATTTTCTGATTCGCGACCATCGAGCACAACGCCAGGTTTGAATGCACCTGCGCCGGAAATAACGCCGGCAACTTTCTTATCGTAGGGTTCAGCACACGGGTGGAGAGAGCCATCGTCCGCAATCACCATCACCGTACCCGGCACGGCGATCTCGGAATCCGCGATGTCGAAATTTTCTGCAAAGTCGGCGCCGGGAAGCAGAATGTCACCAGCGACTTGAAGATTCCCATTAATCTGCACATTCCCATCAAACAATCCTGCGAGGGGCTTCCCTAATGCGATTGCACGAAAACCACCGAAGGCAAAGATTGCAGGCGAACCCGGGTCTCTGGAGTACCCCAATACGCCGGCTCCTATATCACTAGCACCAAACACCCCAGCTTTCCCACCGTCGTTCGCGACGGTCGTTTCTTGTAAGCGGGGATCACCATGAAAACCGATTACGCCGGCATCCCGGATTGCCTTGCCGACAACGCCTGGGCCCGAGCCATTGGTTAAGCCGAGAACACCTGGACCAATTCCATCTTGGTTGATGGCAATCCCAGTGACGCCAGCGACGAAAGTATTGGCGGTCGTTTCGCCGTGAACGCCTTCGCCGTTAGAGGTCCCAAAAACAGCGATACCTTTTGCAGTATTCACGCCGACGACACCACCATGGTTCAGGTTATTCGCCACCCCGCGAACACCCTCGCCCTGCCCACTTTCGAACCAACCGCCGTTGCCTGAAGAACCCTTGCCTACAACACCGGTATTACTGTCACTCTCGCCGAATACGCCGATACCGCCGGCGGTGTTAACACCAACAACTCCACCGTGGTGAGGCGATTTCGCCCACCCACGTACGCCTTCACCTCGGCTGCTTTCGAACCAACCGCCGTTTCCTCCAGCACCTGGCTTTTTCGGTGTCCAATCATTGATCCCAACCACGCCACCGTGCGCATTGTGGCTGATGCCGCGCACGCCTTCATTTTTATCGCTCTCGCCGGTGATACTGATTGCGTTTTTGCTGGTGGTCTTGCTAACGACTGGATCGTTGGTGAAAGTTGTCATGCTGAAATTCCCTTCTTAGGTCGACGAAACTATCCTGGTTTGCCATTTTGGTCGCGCGAGATTCGCGGAGTTGTATTTCTATTGATTAAATCAATAATTTTCGAACGAACTCCTATGCGCGTGAATAACCAGTACGCCGGTTAGGATCGGCTGTCAATGATCAAGGTGTTGAAGATATCCAGCATTTTCGTTTGAATCGACCGTCGCTGTTGATTCAAACGAAGTTAGCAAAATGCGTAAGTTCACCTGATAACACACATGGCGAAATCAGCGGCAGACGTCTCGGTTCAACTGCGCGGCGATTCCGTTCCGCTCTTGTGCTTCACCAAGGCAACGAATGCCCATACGATTGCGAGCGGTACTAAGAGTGAAAGCAAAAGTGGTGATATTCCGGCAGCGAAGATCATGGCACCAACGATTATTAATCCAAGCACTATGATCCAGACTCCAGCGAACACGAATAATAGCAATGTCGCCGCACAGAGGCTCGCCACAAACGCGAGCATCATCCCGCCAATTCCGATCGCGCCCTTCCAAGAACCACTCATTTCTTGGCCGTCGACAACGATAGTGAGCGCGGGGGTTTCGGCGAAGATACCCCAGGCTGCAAGCCCGATTAAAATTACCGCCAGTGCGAGCGCGATCCACTTGGTCATATCATTTTGTTCATTAATTGAGTTTCTTTCGCGAATAAGGCTGGTCCACAGTCCCTGCAATGCCGTCAGGTCGACAATGGTTAACCATTCGCATCGACGAGTGGCCTATTGCGGCGCGGTCGCTGCAGCCGGAGATCGGCAAGCTCTTCCACGGCCGACGCGATCATCTGCTCCAAATACGTGATTCGTAATCGAAGTACGTGTTCGGGATCTGCTTGTTTCTCCGATGCGGTGAGCGCAAGGACACCCGCATCGGATACCGAATGCAATTTCGCTGGATGGCGATTATCAGATTTCTCGTTCGAAATAGTGTGGGTTTGCACGATTAACATCCTTTTATCACGCTGGGGTGGCGACGAGTTCTGCCGGCGCCGCTTGTTCCGCGACATTGATACCACCGACGGCGGTGTGCGCGCGCAAAACTAAACGCTCCAAGCGCTTTAGCTCTTCGTCGGCATCGCGAAGTGCCTCCTCAAGCGTAATGGCGTATTGGGCTAGCGCATAACTGGCATCTGGGCTGTGCCGTGTGGCTATCATAAGAAGCGTCTCGGCATTCGGATCTTTATTGGGACAGTGAGCACGCGCCGCATACGCGCACACACGTGACCAAGCGGCGTAAGATTTAGCATTCATCGTTATTTCTCCTTGGTGCAATCGCCTTAGCGCTGACTGCCGATGAATGGTAGGCCGCCGATCTTACGTAGTCCTTACAGTTATCGTAACGTCGTCGCGAAATCGCCGCGGGCCGCGCTTAGTCAATTTGACGATTACTCATCTTGATACCAGACGAATCAGCGAACAAAAGCGTTGGTAGGGTCGATGAGGAGGCTGAAACAGGTACTATCGACCTTGACAGAGAAGAAGATTTGGTCGATGCCGACGACGAAACTGATTTCGTAGCGCGCTAGCCGGCTGGCGCGCGTTCGTATCCGCGCATCACGCAATCATTCAACTATCCATTGGTTAGGTGAGGAGATCCCTGTGCAGCATTTATTAATTTGGTTATTCCGCGTCAGCGTGAGTGACGAATATCGCATCGGTGTGATTGGCGATCTGACTGTTGGGCGCTTAGGCGCGATCATTGGCGGCTACGTGACCCGCGAGTTACAGATAATTGAACCCGAGAATCTGCTTGGTCACGGCGCAAC
>JANXWU010000024.1 GCA_025350985.1 Spartobacteria bacterium
GCACATGCACCACGGCTTCTCGTTTGCGCTCCGGGCCTACCATTTTCCCTGTGCGATCTCCTTGAGGATGGCGTTGTCCAATGCTTGATCGGCGACCAGTCGCTTGAGCCGCGCGTTCTCCTTCTCCAGCTCCTTGAGCCGTTTGACGGTCTCCTCCTTCGCCCCGCCATATTCCTGCCGCCAGCGGTGGTAGGTCGGCGGGCTGACTTCCAGCTTCCTGCAGACTTCCTCGACGCCCTGGCCTCCGGCCAGCAGCGTCGCTGCCTCGCGCCGCCAACTCTCATAGCGCCTGGATCAACTTTTGGGGAGCAGGCCACTCCCATCCGGCTCCTTCGCCAATGCGGTTCCGCAGAGCAGGACCGGCAGCACGCAGAGCATCGCGGAGCAGGGGGCGTTCATATCTTGACGCTAAGTCCTGCGCGAACCGGGTCGCAAGAAGCAATCACTGGCGATTTAGGGAACCGCTGATTGAATCCACGGAAGGCCCGGAAGGACACGGAAAGGGCCTGGCTGGCGTTCGTTTCCGGGCAAAGAAACCACCTTCCGTGTGCTCCGTGGACTTCCCCTCGCTTTATTCAGCGGTTTCTTGGTTCGGAACGGCGATGGACGGGTTCATTTCATCCACTTCACGTCCTTCTCCTCCATTGCCCAGCTTAGTGTCCTGATTTGCTTGCAACCGACAGAACTTGCAAATTTATTTGCGTATTCCAGAATTTTCAAAGATAAATGAGGGAATGCCTCATGTCGATTCAAACCTATTCATGAACACTGGGCGTGCCGCCAAGATCTTCGATTTATGATCGGCCATAAGCGATTCACTAAAAAGCGCGTTTTGATCGTGGATGACCATCCCTTTCTCCGGAAGGGACTTTCAGACTTTATCGACTCGCAGTCTGATCTCGCCAGTTGTGGCGATGTCGGCACTCCGGGTGAAGCGATGGAGGCGATTGTCCGATTAAAGCCAGATATCGTCCTCGCGGATCTCAATCTGCCCGGCAAAGGAGGCATGGAATTGATTAAGGACATCCGGGCTCTCCATCCCAAACTTCCCATCATCGTCCTGACGATGCATGTCGAGTCTGAGTTTGCGAAACGGTCGGTCTTGGCAGGAGCGCGGGGTTATGTAGCGAAATCGGAGCCCGAAACGACGCTGCTGGCGGCGATTCGGCAGGTGTTGAACGGGAAACTTTTTGTCAGTGAACAATTGGCCGGGCACCTGATTGAACACTTCGCCGGCGGGCCACAGCAAGGTCCGGATTCACCTTCCACTCATCTTACAGACCGTGAGTTGCAGGTTTTCACGTTGGTCGGCCAGGCAAGTCGCACCCGCGATATCGCCGCGGAACTTCACATCAGCATAAAGACTGTCGAGGCGCACAGGGCTAATATTAAACAAAAGCTGGGTATTTCGACATCCCAAGAACTCACTAGAGCTGCCGTCCGATGGGTGGAGTCTCGCTTCAATCCCGGCCCGCAAGTTTGAGTGAGGCACAGGGAGAATGCAGCGTTTTATTTGGTGACGGAATGGGGATCTCCAAGATTTCTTGAGAGAGTCGGACAGGTCGAAAACTTCCTCACCATTGGAAAAATGAGAGTATTAATTAAGGATAATAATTATCAGCCAAGGAAGACCCTGAAGGGCATCTCTGGACGATCCAATTTCGAGTGCCAGACGCAGGATATGCGACCGGTGGGTCAGTTCGCATTTTGCGCTTTGGTGGACGCTCAGTGTCAACACCCCGCTGTTGCGAATTGCACGCATCGAGCAAAGCGCGAACACAATCGTTTTTACGATCCGCTTCCTGGCCAGCAGCGCGAATTGGCTCATTCCGCTGTGAGTGGAGTGACTGAACATGTTTTCCCCGCCGTCTTCGTGATTTCCGACTGGCGTTGTACGAATCCTGCTGAATATTAGCCACTTCATGGATAGTTCACAGCCTAGCGAGAAGAAGTGGTATTGCGTTCGATCGCAGCCGCGCCAGGAGCATGTCGCTGCGGCGCACCTTCAACGGCTTCCGGAAATTGATGTATTCTGTCCGCGAATTCGGTTCAAAAAATGCAGCCGAACTGGAGGAGCGTTATCCGTGACTCAAGCTCTGTTTCCTGGCTATCTTTTTGCGAGGTTCCGGTTTGACATCGAACACCGAATCGTGCGATTTGCCCACGGAGTACGGGGTCTTGTCCATTTCGGGCAGAAATGTCCGCCCGTTCCAGATGGGCTCATCGCCAGCCTTCGCAGCGGCGTAGGTGATGAGCCAGTGAAGGAACTTTCGACTCCACTCGCAAAAGGGATGGCGGTGACAATCGTTGAAGGATCCTTCCGCGGGTTCTCTGCGGTGATCACTGGGATTCGGTCGTCAGCCGAGCGTGTAAGAGTCTTGTTGGAATTTTTAGGAACCACTGTTGAGGCGGAAGTACACTGCGATCTCGTGCTTCCGATATTGCCTCATCCGCTGATTCCTGTTAACTAAGAGTAGTATCAAAAAATATTGCCGATTGGCGGTAGCGTATCACTTCCGAATACGAAAAAATCGGAATAACTTGAGGTTTTGGTTGGAAAACCGGGGTCTCAAGGGATGGCGGTAGCCTGCAAAAATGAAATCCGGCTCATTAGACCCTTGTAGATTTGCAAGTCACGCAGTCAAACCAGCGAATAATCAGGGTCATGCCTCTGGAGAGTGCAAAAACCAAGGGCAAAGTGCCAGAAACGTTGATTCATGATCGCGACAGAGACCCCATATAGCAGCAGCCAATCAGAGGCGGCACCGCACCTGCGAATCCGCCCGGTGTCCGGCTGGCAGGCGCTGAATCTTGCCCAAGTCTGGCAATATCGAGATTTGCTGTTCACTCTCGCCGCTCGCGACGTCCGGCTGCGCTATAAACAGACAGCGCTCGGAGTCGTCTGGGTGGTTCTACAGCCTCTGATGGCCGCCGGCATATTGTCTTTCGTCCTTGGGACGATCGCGAAGATGCCAAGTGACGGACCGATGTTCCTGGTGACCTATGCAAGCATGTTGGGATGGAACGCATTTAGCGGAACCTTGGCAAAGGCTAGTTCATGTTTGGTTGGGAATGCCCACTTGATTTCAAAGGTATATTTTCCCCGGCTTATTCTTCCGCTTTCCACCGTCCTGTCGTCACTTTTGGACTTCGCAGTTGCGCTGATAATGATGTTTGTGTTGCTGGCGATCTACAGAGTTCCTATCGGATTGAGCTTTCTCCTACTTCCGGTCTGGCTGCTGTTGATTCTCCTATTTGCGATTGGAGTTGGCCTTCTCATGGCGGCTTTGACGGTAACTTACCGGGACGTGCAATATATTCTGCCCGTAGCGCTTCAGTTTTTGATGTATGCGAGCCCGGTGCTATACGCTCTGTCGCGTGTCCCTGAAAACTTCCGATCAATATACAACCTCAATCCATTGGCCAGTGTGATGGAATGTTTCCGATGGTCGCTGGTAGGCAGCAGCCCCGTATCTCTGACAAATATCACCTACTCTGCCGCAATAGGGCTGATCGTTTTTGTGTTGGGAGCATTTGCCTTCAAGCGTATGGAGAGAACTTTTGCAGACGTGATCTGATCGTGCAGGCAAGCCTAGAAGGATGAGCAGTGACATTTCAATTTCTGTGCGGGGGCTTTCAAAGTCTTACACAATAACGCACAACGAGGTGAAGCACTCGACTTTGAGCGAGACATTGCTGCATCGGTTTCGGCATCCTTTCGCCAAGCGCGAAACCGAAACATTCTGGGCCTTGCAGGACGTCTCGTTCGACATCAAGCGCGGTGACGTTGTCGGCGTGATAGGACGAAACGGTGCCGGAAAAAGCACATTGCTCAAAGTCCTAAGCCAGATCACGGAGCCAACCAGTGGTGAAATCGATCTATTTGGGCGGGTCGGGAGCCTCCTTGAGGTGGGCACGGGATTTCATCCCGAGTTGACCGGACGAGAGAATATCTATCTCAACGGCGCCATCCT
>JANXWU010000033.1 GCA_025350985.1 Spartobacteria bacterium
CGTTTGGCGTAGGGGCTGATGACGAAGCCAACCGTGCGGTGGGCATCGACGTGGTCGGGGCCGTTTTGCGCGTCGTCCTCGATCACGAAAATCGCCATCTCCTTCCAAAACTTGCTGTGCGACGCGGCTTCGACGATGCGGCCCAGCGCCACGTCGTTGCTGGCCACGCAGGCATCCGGGGTGAACGCGCGGGGGGACGTGCCCTTGGTGTGATCTTCGCCCAGCGACATGATCGTGAACTGCGGGAGCACGCCGGTTTTTTCCGCCGCCTGGAGGTCGTCAATCCAGTTTTTCACCAAGTCCATGTCGCGCGAGCCGAACGCGCCTTTCCACTTGCCGCGATTGGCCGACGGCACGCGCGCGGTGCCCTCGCCGTAGTTGCGATAAGTCACGCCGTGCCGCTTGCACAAATCCCAAATGTAACCGTTCGCCGGCACGTCCATTTCCTCGTTGCCGAAGAGTCGCCCGTGCCGCGAGTAGGACAAAATCCACGCGCGCATGTTGAAGTCGGTCGCGATGGCGGCGTCGCACCAACTGTGTCCATCGACGCTCACTTCGCCGTTGCAATAAAGGTTGTCGAGCAGCACAAAATCGCGCGCGAGTTGATGGTGATTGGGCGAGATTTTTTCGCCGAAAAGCGTGAGGCTCGCGTCGCCGTTGCCGAGCGGTTTGCCATCGGCGTCGGTCAAATCGCCGAGCACCTGGTCGTAGGTGCGATTCTCTTTGATGATGTAGAGGACGTGCTTGATTGCGCAGGGCTCGCCCACTTTCGACGGGATCACACTGTTGTTTTTGAATGTGGTGCCCGCGAATTGTTCCGGGTGGTAGGGCGAGTTGCGGCGGACCTGTTCGGTGAACGTCGCCATCTGTTTCGTATCCGGTTTGTCGATGCAGGAAATGGCACCGTCGAGCGTGCGCGCGATATAGGTGAACGGCGCGTTGCGATGCAGCTTGATCGCCGGGTTGCGGTCGGCGCGCACTTTGTCGTTGGGCACCGAGCCGAGCCCTTTGCCGTTGGCGACAAAGAGCGTGCCGTTGTCCGGCGCGACGGCGAGCGCGGTCGGATACCAGCCGACGGGGATGAAGCCATCGACGATGCTGACCGATTCGCCGCGCGCTTTCACGTCCTCGGCGAGGCGGTTGGAAATGTCGGCGACGAGCACGCAGTTGTTGTCCGCGTTCGCGACGAAAAGGGTGTGTCCGTCCGGCGAAACAGCGACGGCGTCGGGCGTGCTGCCTTCCGGCGATTGCGGATACAGCGAGGTCGAAATAATTTCGCGCGCGCCCTCCCACAAACGCAACTCCGGGCTCGCGTCACGGCCGCGTTTTTCCACCGCCGACGTCGTGATGACGTGGATGGTGTTGTCGCCGGAGCACGCGACGAAAAGGCGTCCGTCTTTCGAGAGCGCCATGTCGTTCGGGCGGATGCCAACGGGGATGTCGGCGACGCGGCGATTTTTCTGCGTGTCGATCACGCTCACGCTGCGGCTGCCCCAGTTACTCACGTAAAGATGCCGCTTGTCCGCGCCGACGACGCAGGTGTGCGGATGCTGCCCGACGGCAAGCGTCGTTTCGAGTTTCAGCGTGTCGGGATTCACGACCCACACCTCGTGATTCGCCTCGTTGCAGACGTAAAGTTTTCCGCTCGCCGGATGCACCGCGATCGAGGCGAGGAAACAAAACGATTTTTCTTTCGTCCGCACCTGCGCCGCGTCGGGCGCGACGGGAGCGGCGGGCGTCGCTTTCCCATCCGCGTAGTCGAACGGGTAAATCTCGCCCGTGTCGCCGCCGGAGACGAAAAACCGCTTGCCGTCCTTGCTAAACGCGAGGCCGTTCCAGCACTCGGTCAGCGGGAGAAACTGGGAGACTTTGCGCGTCTTCAGGTCGAGTAAAGTGACGCCGGTTTCGTTGAAGCCGCCGCTGACGGTGACGAGCATTTTTTGGTCGGGCGCGACGATCATTTTGAGCGCCGTGTCGCTGATGCGCACCTGCTCGCCCGCGGGCGTGAGTCCCCAGCCGTTGAACAAAATGTTTTTGCCCGGCGCGAGGCTTTGGCGTTCGCGCACCGCTTCGCTGTTCACGTCCTCGTCCGGGGCGCGCGTGGGTTTTTCGGCGGTTAATGGCCACGCCGCGAAAAAGCCGGCGAGCGTGGTGAAAATGAAAACCCGGCGAGTGCGGAAGAGGAGTGGGAAGTTCATGGGGGATATTTTGAAACGTCCGCAAAAGTAGCTGAAGCGCTGGGTGGCTGCCAGCGACCAGGCGAACATCTGGGCGTATATCAGTTTGAAAAAACTGGGTGTCATTCTGAGCGAAGGCCTGGCGGAGTCGAAGAATCTCTTGAACCGCTTTTCGGCGTGCCCCTCCACGGGAAAGTGCATGAGATTCTTCGACTCCCGTTCCGTTCGCTCTGGCGAACTCCACTGCGCTCAGAATGACACGCGCGCATTTTTCCGACCGACCGCCCACCGCGCTTCCCCGGCCGATTGACAAACAAACGCCCTCCGCGTTTGTTCCCCGCTCGCGGTTCCGGCAGCCGGGCGTCGGCGAGGTTTTCCCCCTAACCATCCCG
>JANXWU010000062.1 GCA_025350985.1 Spartobacteria bacterium
GACGACCGGCCCGCAGCCGGTGCCGGCGACGGTCGACTACGAATTGTGGACGGGGCCGGCTGCCCTCACGCCGCCGCGCCGCAACTCCGCGAAGAATGGTACGATCCATTACGACTGGCACTGGTTTTGGGAAACTGGCAACGGCGACTTTGGCAATCAAGGCGTGCATCAGGCCGACATCGCGCGCTGGTTTCTGGGCGAGAAGCTTCCGCCGCGCGTCTTCAGCGTCGGCGGACGCGTGGGCTACGTCGATGACGGGCAGACGCCCAACACGCAGATGTGCTTCTTCGATTACGAAAAAGCGCCGCTCATTTTCGAAGTGCGCGGGCTGCCCGAAAAGACCGGCTCGAAGAACATGGACAAGTTCATGGGCGGCAGCGTCGCCGTCGTGATCCATTGCGAGAACGGCCACATTTTTGTCCCGAACTACAACAACGCCGAAGTCTATGACAAGGCTGGCAAGCTCGTGCGCAAGTTCGGCGCGGGCGCGAAAAAAGACGCCGACAGTTCCGAGGAAGCGCCCGCGAAAGGCGAGAAGCAGCAGAGCCATCATGCAAACTTCATTGCCGCGATGCGCAGCCGCAAACCCGGCGATCTGCACGCGCCGATCGTCGAGGGCCATTACTCCGCCGCGCTCTGCCATCTCGGCAATATTTCGCAACGCGTCGGCAAGCAGGCCACCCCCGACGCCATCCGCGAAAAGATCAAAGGCAACAAGGAGGCGATGGAAACTTTTGGCCGCATGTCCGAGCACCTCGCCGCGAATGGCGTCGATCCCAACGTGGATAAACTCACGCTCGGCGAGTTTTTGAAACTCGACACGGCGACAGAAAAATTCGTGGGCAACGAAGCTGCCGACCAGTTGCTGACCCGCAACTATCGCGCGCCCTTCGTCGTGCCGAAGATTGGGTGAGCTGTCGCAGCGCGACTGCGACCAAGGAAAACAAGCGGGTGTCATTCTGAGCGAAGTGCCGGCCGCAGAGCGACCGGCACGCAGTCCAAGAATCTCCTAAATTCCTGAAGACGACGGCTTGGGAACGATCAAGAGATTCCTCCACTTCGCTGCGCTCCGGGCGGAATGATACGCGTTTTTCGACGCATTTTCCAAGCGCGCCTTCCACCAAGTTGAGCCCAACCCAAACTTGAAATGGGAATTTCCAAAACCCGCCATACAATCCGGTTTCCGCCATGAAACTCCACTTCCCCACTCTTGCCACCGCCTGCTCACTCGTTTCGATTTTTCTCGCAAATCCGTCGTCTGCCGCGGACGCAAAGAAAAAGCCCGACGCGAAGAAAAACGAGAAAGCCGCTGCCGGCACGGGCGATGCCGAGATGGCGCTCAAGGGCTTCAAGCCCGCGCCCGGCGTTAAGCTCGAGCTGTTCGCCGCCGAGCCGCTGGTCGTGAACCCCGTCGCGTTCACCATCGACGATCGCGGGCGGTTTTTCGTCGCCGAGTCGTACCGCCAAAGCAAAGGCATCGAGGACAATCGGGGACACGCCGAGTGGCTGCTGCACGATCTCGCCGCGCGCACGGTCGAGGACCGGCTGGCTTACATTAAAAAATTCGCGGGCGACAAGATCGGCAAATTCACGCAGTTCGAGGATCGAGTCACGCTCGTCGAGGACAAGGACGGTGACGGCAAAGCCGACAACTCGAAAGTTTTCGCGGGCGGTTTTAACGAAATCCTCGACGGCACGGGCGCGAGCGTGATCACGCGCGGCAACGACGTTTACTACACCTGCATCCCGCACGTCTGGCTGCTGCGCGATCCGAAGGGCACGGGTGAAGCGAGCGAGCGCATCAAGCTTTCCAGCGGCTACGGCGTCCACTTCGCGCTGCGCGGCCACGACATGCACGGGCTGCGCTTTGGCCCGGACGGAAAACTCTATTGGTCCATCGGCGACCGCGGTTTTCACGTCGTGACCAAGGAGGGCAAGACGCTCGACAACGTGGACACGGGGGCGGTGCTGCGCTGCGATCCCGACGGTTCAAATCTCGAAATATTCGCCAC
The DNA here is from genome assembly GCA_025350985.1 of Spartobacteria bacterium. Taxonomy (GTDB): domain Bacteria; phylum Verrucomicrobiota; class Verrucomicrobiia; order Chthoniobacterales; family Chthoniobacteraceae; genus JANXWU01. The sequence goes on from JANXWU010000062.1 coordinate 2,013, forward strand.
CGGCCTGCGCAATCCGCAGCAACTCATCTTCGACAAATACGGCAACCTTTTCACCGGCGACAACAACTCCGACGCGGGTGACAAAGCGCGCTGGGTTTACGTGGTCGAAGGCGGCGACACCGGCTGGCGCATGGCCTACCAATACCGGCCCGACCGCGGCGCGTTCAACCGCGAGA
>JANXWU010000120.1 GCA_025350985.1 Spartobacteria bacterium
TTGCAAAATTTCGCCGTGCCTCTGTCCCACCATCGGAATTTCGTAAATCCCCCGCTCGAACGCCCACTCTCCCGAGATTTCGATTTCGTGCGGGATCAGGGTCAGTCGCATGCTGAAAAGATGCAACAGCCGTTCCCCCCACGCGCGCACCGCGGGCCGCCCGATGTTCGCGGCAGCGTGCGGCGGCATTTGGATACAATCATCGGCAAAAGCGCCCGCCCATCCAGCGGCATTGCCTGCATTGAAAGCTTGCACGAGCGACTCCCGGGTATCGGCGATCACTTGGGCTGAGCGCCGACTTTTGCGGAGCGCCAGCGGTTCAGTTTCTGAAGTGGACCCGGCAGCGCGGAACGGGAAAGAAGGGATGGGATCGAGCATGGATTTGCCTCACTCCCCAAGCACGAAGCGCGCCGCCAAACCCCAGCGGCGTGACCCTTTAAGAGACTGCCCGCAGGAAGGGACGCCACCACGGGATGCCAGCCAGCACCAGCAGCAGGGACAGGGAATACCAGATCGCCGCACGCCGATATTTGACTTGATCGCCCAAGCCCTTGCGCGACAGAACCGAGCCAAGGTGAGCGCAGATCACCGCGAGCAGCATCGCCGTCGTGTGCTCCACCGCAAAGAACCGGAGATCGTGATTTTTCATCGCCGCCGCCATGTTTTGAAAAGCCTCCCGAGTGACCGGGCTGGCGCCGAAGTAAAGCAATAGTCCCAGCAAAAGCTGGAGGTCCATCGAACCGACAAAAACCGCGCCACACCGGCGGACCGTCGCACTCCAGGGCTTCCTTCCCAGCCAGCCAGCCGCCGCCACGACAATCGCCGCCACCGCCGCCGCCACTACCACCCATCTGAAAATTCCGTGGATCGCCAGCAGCGGCCCGTAAATATTTTGCAACATCACCGAAGTTCCGAAAGCCGCCGAAACAAGTCCAGCGCATTTCGGCAATGACTCAGTTAAAAAGGCGCGGCCTTTCTGAGCGAAGCGCAGCGGAGTCGATGATTGATCCCGCGAACATTCGCCTTGTCGGGCGGGCCGGAAGCGGCATGGTGGAAACTCATGTCCGGTCAAGGTTCAGCAGGCAACGTCATCGCCGCCCTTTGCAGCTTTTTCGTCCCAGGCTTGGGACAATTGCTCCAAGGCCGGCTTCTGATGGCCCTCCTCCAATTCTGTCTGGCCGCGGTGCTCTGGTTCTTTCTCCTCGGCTGGCTGATTCATCTTTGGTCGATTCTGGATGCGGCCATGTTCAAGGCGAGGAACTAGGACGCCTTTTGGAGAGCGGCACGTCGTCGCTTCCGGCGGGGGACGAGCAGGCACGAGCGGTTGGCAGACCATTCGCCTTTGTGCCGCGAGCATGGAAAGCTAAGTAATCCGCCTCAGCCGCAATCCGATCCTAGTTCCATTATCCGCCCATGAGTTTGCGCCCCCACCATTTTGTAACGCCCGCACACTGGTCTCGACGCGATTTTCTGCGGCGTGCAGGCGCGGGCGCGGGCATGCTCGGACTGGCGGCGTTGTTGCAGGAAACTGGTTTGCTGGCGGCGACGACACCCCAGGGCGTGTTGCTCGACCCCTCGCATCCGATGCTGCCACGGGCCGGACATTTTCCCGCGAAGGCCAAATCAGTGATCTGGCTTTTCATGAACGGCGGGCAGTCGCAGGTCGATACTTGGGACTACAAACCGGAACTGGAAAAGCGCGACGGCCAGCCGCTGCCTGGCTTCGACGCGAAGACGGGATTTTTTCCCGAGCAAGTCGGCGGGCTGATGAAGTCGCCGTTCGCGTTTGCGCGGCACGGTGAGAGCGGCGCGTGGGTGAGCGAAATTTTTCCGCATCTCGCGGAGCACGTCGATGAGATGGCGTTCATCCACTCGTGCTTCACGGACACGAACAATCACTCGCCCGGCCTTTTCAAAATGAACACGGGCATGAGCCGCATGGGCTTCCCGTGCCTCGGCTCGTGGGTCACGTACGGGCTCGGCAGCGAGACGCAGGATTTGCCGGGGTTCGTCGTGATGTACGACACGCTCGGGCGCGGCCTGCCGAAAGGGCAGGCGTCGAACTGGAGCGCGGCTTTTCTGCCGGGCGTGTTCCAAGGCACGGGCCTGAATGCGCAGGGCGCGCCGATCAACAACATGAATCGCGACCCGCACATGACGGATGGCGAGCAGCGCGCGCAGCTCGATTTGATGAAAAAACTGA
>JANXWU010000221.1 GCA_025350985.1 Spartobacteria bacterium
GCCGTAGTGCATCGGCACGAGCACCTTTGCCTTGAGGTCGAAGAACGCGCTCACCGCCTCCTCCGGGTTCATGTGAACTTCGCGCCCGCTCGGCGGATCGTAGGCGCCGATGGGCAGCAGCGCGAGGTCGATGGCAAACCGTTCGCCGATCTCCTTAAACCCATCGAAATACGCCGTGTCGCCGCAGTGGAAAATGGTCCGCCCGCCTGCCTCGATGACGTAGCCGCCGAACCCCCGATGCGAATCGTGCAGCATCCGCGCTCCCCAATGATGCGCCGGTGTGAGCGTGATTTTCAACGGCCCGTGCTCGTAGCATTTCCAATAGTCGAGCTCGTGGACGCTGTGAAAACCCAAGTCGTGCACGAGATTCCCCACCTCGAACGGCACCACGATCGGCTGCCCGTCCGCCACTTTTCGCAGCGTCCGCCGGTCGAGGTGATCGAAGTGCGCGTGCGTCACCAGCACCAGATCGATCCCCGGCAAGTCGCGCAGCGGCACGCCAGGATGCTTGAGTCGCTTGATGACCTTCAGCCACTTCGCCCAGTTCGGGTCGATGAGCAGATTCATCCCGTGCGTCTGGATTAAAAATGACGCGTGCCCGATCCACGTCACGCCAATCTCGGCGTCTTTCACCTCTGGAAACAGCGTCGCCAAACGCGCGCCGTGCCGCTTCGTGAACAGCGACGGAATTAAAACCTGGGTGAGGAAATTTCGTTTGTGCCAGCCCTTGGCCGGTTTTAACCCGACCTTCTTCGCCGGGGGGGCTGCGCCATTTCCGCCAGCGCTTTTTGGTTCGGATTTTCGAGCAGCCATCAGCAATTGGGAACGCGCCCAAAAGTTATCGGAAATCCTCCGCGTGGCAAAGCCTCAACCGGACTTATTTCGCCGTCCGTCACAGCGTGCTGGCGCGAAAGCGTTCGTTCAGGCTGCCGCAGCGCGGGCAGCGGGGGAGCAGTTCGCCGGTGTCGTCTTGAAACTCGCACGAACAAATCGTGCAGCGCAGCCGGTGGCGAACGGCGCGGTTTTCGCGGCGTTTGCGGCGCAGATCATTCCACAGCCACTGCCCGAAGATCGCGGCGAGGAACAGGAACAGGTAGATGAAAATGAGGACGGTGAGGCTGACGCGAATCATGGAGGGACGGAGCGACGGAGGAATGGAGTGTCGGTGGGAAAAAAGTCAATCGCGTGCCCGCTCGTCGAAAAACCAACCGGCCACCACTCCATCACTCCTAGTCGCTCGTCGCGGTTTGGTATGCGTCGCCGCCCCAGAAAAACGCGACCATACCCCAGATCAGCCCGCCTTCAGCCGGCTTGAATTTCACACGGACCAGGTGGGCCTCCGCCGCCTCGTCGAGCGCCTTGTCACCGCTGCTCTGCTGGAGAAAAACAAACCGCACCTCGCCCCCAGGCGTGATCGCCGCCAGGAAACGCGCGGGCTCCAGATTCGCGGAGCTTTTCGCCGCGAGGCGCAAAGGCTCACCGGCGGCGGGCGCGCGTGGCGCCAAGTCGCCGGAGAAACGCACTTCACTCGCTGGCGCCGGCAGGGGTGGCGCGGAAAAGCGTTCGCGTTTCAGCGCGCCGCCGATGAGCGCCAGCACGTCTTGGGCTGCGGGAAAATTGATCGCCTCGGGCGCGGTCGCGGGGAGGCGCGGAACGCTGCGCGCTTCCGCGAACGAAGGTTTGTAGGGCAGTTCCAGCAAATGAGTTGGCAGGACTTCGTGCGGCGCGGCGACGACCGCGGGATCCTCGGCTATCACCCATTGCAGGAGCGCGATATTTTCCGGCGTGTTCGGCGTCAGAAAACTGACGACGGCGGGCGGGGGCGCGATGGAAACGTGAGTCGGATAAACGACTTGGAAAACATAAAAGCCGAAGGCGTGGAGCAGCAGCGAGAGAAAGAAAAACGTCGGCAGATAGGGTGAGATTTTTCCACGCAGCGGCCATTCGAAAGTCAGTCCGCCGCGGCTTGGGTGCGCGGTCATTTCTGCTCCGCCGTGGTGGCGAGCACGACGTTGTAGCCCGCGCTCAAGCCTTGGTTCATCACCTGCACGATCAGGTCGTAGGGCGTGGCGCGGTCGGCGCGAATGATGAGCGTGGCGTCCTTGCCGCTGCCGTCGGTGAGGCTTTTCGCCAGCTCCTCGAAGCTCATTTTGCGGTCGCGGAAATAGATCGTGGGGACAGGCTCGGCGGCGATGCTCACGATCTGCGGCTGCCGCTGCGGCGCGAGGGAGAACGAGGAAAATGGCAGCGCGACCGAGATGCCCGGCTGCACCACGAACGTCCGGCTTACGGCGAAAAAGATGAGCAGGAGAAAGAGCACGTTCACCAGCGGGATGACGCCGAAAAGCGCTGGGTTGAAATGAGTCGTGCGGGTGAGCTTCATGCGACTCCTTTCAGTTGAAACAAGTCCGGGCGCGGACGGTGGGCCACGGAACCGGCGGGACGCTGCCCTCCAGAGGCGGGAACCTCACCGTGCGCGCTCGTTTTTCTGCCGTTGGAACTCGATGATCTGCGCGCCGTCGTCGGCGGGAATTTGCACGGCGGTGAGGAGATTGACCACCTCAATGCCGCCCCGCTCCATGTCGTGAATCAGCGTGTTCACCCGGGCCGAAAGGTAGCTGTAGGCGACGGACGAGGGAATGGCGACCGCGAGGCCGGCGGCGGTCGTGAGCAGGCTGTGATACAGGCCGCTGGAAATATCCATCGAACTCGCGAACCCGCTGTGCGAGGAAATCGTGACGAACGATTCAATCAAGCCGGTGACGGTGCCGAGCAATCCGATGAGCGGAGTCACGAAGGTGACGGTGGAAAGCAGCGCGAGGTTGCGCTCGAGTTTCGGCACCTCGAGCTGCCCGGCTTCCTGCACGATTTCCTTGAGATCGGTGCGCGCTTTGTCGTGGTGGATGATGGCGGCGTGGATCACGCGGGCGACCGGACCCGGCGTGCCGGCGCATTCGTGGAGGGCTTCGGCGAAATTGCGCCGCTGGATCAGGTTGGCGAGGCCGCGCAGAAATTCGCCGACGCGAATCGAGGCGCGGTGGAAGTAGGTGAGGCGCTCGAGGAAAACCCCGACCACTAGCACGCTGCAGAACAGGATGAGCCACATCAGCGGCCCGCCTTTTTGAAGGTATTCCATGAGGCGGAGGTTTAAAACAATTGCGTCGCCAATGCAAGGGTCGGGTGATGGCTCAGTTTGAAAAAGCGTGTGTCATTCTGAGCGCAGTGGAGTTCGCCCGAGCGAACGGAACGGAGTCGAAGAATCTCATGCACTCCCCGGTGCAGCGGCACGCCGAAAACGGTTCCAGAGATTCTTCGACT
>JANXWU010000253.1 GCA_025350985.1 Spartobacteria bacterium
TTGATTCCGTCCCGCATCGTTTACCCGCAGCTCAAGGACGTGATCACGCTGCAGCATGTGGACAAGATGGCAAAGATCATCCTGCTCACCGGCTCGATCGTTGGTTACGCGTATTTGATGGAATTGTTCATCGCGTGGTACAGCGGAAATCCCTTCGAGCGCGCCGCGTTTTGGAACCGCGCCACCGGCCCGTACTGGTGGGCTTACGCGGCGATGATGAGCTGCAACGTGATCTCGCCCCAGTTCTTTTGGTTCAAGAAATGCCGCCAAAATCTGTGGATCGTTTTCATCATCGTGAACTTCGTGAACGCCGGCATGTGGTTCGAGCGCTTCGTCATCATCGTCACGTCCATCGCGCAGGATTTTCTCCCGTCGGCCTGGCACGCGTATCATCCGAGCTGGGTTGAGATTTGGACGTTCGTCGGCACGTTCGGGATTTTCCTTTCGCTGTTCCTGCTCTTCATGCGGTTCCTGCCGATGATCGCGATGTTCGAGGTGAAAATCGTGCTCCCGGAAGCCGACCCTCATCACCACGCACCCAGCTCGCACGTCGGGGTTGAAGGTCATCACGCATCGGAAAAAACGGGAGGGAAGCACTGATGGCCCTTCAGCCCCCACGCAAAGTTTACGCGCTCGGCGCGGAGTTTCAGACGGCGGGAGAGTTGTTCCGCGCGGCGGAAAAAGTGCGCGATGCCGGCTTCAAACGCTGGGACGTTCACTCGCCGTTTCCGATTCACGGCATGGACAAGGCGATGGGAATGGGCAAGTCGTGGCTGAGCGCGCCGGTGCTTATCGGTGGCACGAGCGGATTCTTTTTTGCCATGATCCTGACGCTGGTTCCCTCGACGGTGCTGTATCCGGTCGTCGTCCACGGAAAGCCGACGAGCTTCTTCACCACGCCGGCGTTCTTCCCGATCATGTTCGAGCTGACGGTGCTTTTCTCGGCGTTCACGACCGTGTTCGCGCTCCTTATTTTCAGCCAGCTTCCGAAATGGTATCACCCGCTCTTTAACTGGGAGCGCTTCAGCCGGGTCACCGACAACGGCTTTTTCCTCGTGATCGAAGCGCGCGACCCGAAGTTTTCCGAAAGCAAAACGCGCGAGTTTCTCGAAGGCCTCGGCGGCCAGCATGTGACGCTCGTCCACGACTAACTGATGAATTTTCGATTTTCGATTTCTGATTTTCGATTTGAAAAGAGCGCGCTTGTCGCATGCGGCGCTGTTTTCAAATCGCGTCAAATTTTTTCCGAGCTTGAAACGCGCGCCTGCGCAGCAATCGAAAATCGAAAATCGAAAATCGAAAATTCTCTCTGATGCTGCGCAACTTCTTCATCGCATTTTTTCTGGCCACGATTGCCGTCGTGTCGCTCGCCGGTTTTCGCGGGCTGCACAGTGCGAAGACGCCGCTCGAGATTTTTCCGGACATGGATCATCAGCCAAAATTCCAGCCGCAGCACCCAAGCGGATTTTTCGCCGATGGCCGCGCGGCGCGGGTGCCGGTCGTCGGCACCGTGCCGATGGGTTACGAACTCGAAGGCGCGTATCTGCAAAACGCGGCGAGCAACAGCAAGGTCGTCAAACAGGCGAGCGGATTTTCAAGCGGCGTTGATTATTACAGCACCGGACGCATCGGGGATTTATACGGCGACGGCCTGCCGGTTGAAGCGACGGGCGAGTTGCTGGAACGCGGCCATGAACGTTTCAACATTTTCTGTGCGCCGTGCCACAGTGAAACCGGGGACGGCAACGGCATCGTGAAACAATACGGCCTCGCCACCGTCGCCAACTTGCAAGACCCGCGCATTCGCACGATGCCCGACGGCCAGATTTTCAACACGATCACGCTGGGAAAAACCACGATGGGCAGCTACGGCGGCGTCGTGGCGGTGGAAGACCGCTGGGCCATCGTCGCTTATCTCCGCGCGCTGCACCGCAGCCAGAATGCCAAACTGGACGACGTGCCGCAGGACAAACGGGCTGCATTGGAAAAGCCTGAACCGAAGAAATGAGCCAGGAAATTCCCAAACCCAAAGCTGAGATTTTCGACCTTCGTCGCGTCGGCAATCTGCCCCTGTTGCTCACCGTGTTGAGCGCGATTGGGCTCATTGTCAGCGCGATTGGCGCGATTGTTCCGAGCCTCCGGGTGCAGTTTGCGCATTCGTGGCTGTTCGCGTTTTTCTATTTCTTCACGCTCGGCGCGGGCTCGCTGTTTTGGATTTTGGTGCATCACGCGACCGACGCGGAATGGTCGGTGGTCGTGCGCCGCGTCCTGGAAAATGTCGCCGCGCTCCTGCCGAAAATCTTCCTTGCGGTCGTCCCGGTTTTGCTCTGCGCGCCCATCCTTTACCACTGGTGGAACATCGCGCCGGGCGTGGATGAGTTGATCGACAAAAAGCACAACTATCTCAACACCCCGTTCTTCCTCATCCGTGCGGCGATTTACTTCGGCGTGTTCACGTTTCTCGCCACGACGCTCAAGAGGCTCTCGGTAAAGCAGGACACCGACGGCTCGCCGCGCCACACGATTTCCCTTCGCCGTCTCACCTTTCCCGGCATTGCGCTGTTCGCGGTTTGCCTCACCTTCGCCGCCATCGACTGGCTGATGAGCCTCGACTACAAATGGGTCTCGACGATGTGGGGCGTTTACATTTTCGCCGGTGCCGCCGGCTCGTCGATGTCGCTGCTGGTGCTGCTCGTCACCTGGCTGCGCAAGCTCGGCTACATGAGCTACGTGACCGAGGAGCACTACCACATCATGGGCAAGCTCATGCTCGCGTTTTGCGTCTTCTGGGCCTACATCGGCTTCAGCCAATACATGCTCATCTGGTACGCGGACATCCCGGAGGAAACGCGCTATTTCATCCGCCGAAACATCGGGACTTGGAATTATCTGAGCACGATTCTCGTGGCGTTCCGGTTCTTCATCCCGTTTCCGATTTTGCTCATGCAGCCGTTGAAAAAGAAACCCGTGTGGATTTGCTCGGTCGCGGCGTTGCTCGTCACGATGCAGGCGCTGGACCTTTACATCATCGTGATGCCGATGCTGCACAAAACCGGTTATTCGCTCGCCGCCCTACCGTTCGACGTGGCCGCGCTCCTGGCGATTGGCGGGCCGCTCGCGCTGCTGTTTTTGAAAGGTCTGGGCAAACAAAGCCTCGTGCCGGTACGCGACCCGCGCCTCGAACTTTCGCTCAAATTGACGAACTGAAATGGCTACTCCCCGCAGCGCCGGTCTCGGCTTGAATTTCATCACGGGCATCCTCGGCTTCGTGCTGTTTGGCGTGGTCGTTCTTTTCCTGACCTGCACGCGTCCGGCCTCCGAATCGCTCGACAAAAAGCGGGCGTCGAATCGTTTGACCAAACTGGATGAACTGCGCAAACAGAACGGCGAAAAATTGCACGCTTACGCTTGGATTGATCAAAAAGCCGGCGTTGCGCAAATACCGATTGAACGCGCGATGGAACTGGCGGTGGTCGATTTGAAAAACAAAAAGGTCGGCGCATCGGACGTGAAAGTGGAGGTGCCGTATCCCGTCGGACTCGCCGCGCCCGCCGCTGCTCCCGCACCCACGCCGGTTCCGCCGGGAGCACCGGTTAAAGAAAAGACTCCGCAGGATCAACCCGCGCCGAAAGCAGTGGCCGCTCCGACTTCCGCATCGCCCGCGCCGGCTGCCCCGGCGAAACCAGTGGAGCCGCCGAAAGCCCCAGCCGCACCCGCTGCGCCGTCGTCCTCCGAGCAGAAATCTTCCGAGTTGAAAAAATGAGTGCCGCCACTGAAGTCCGCATCGCTGCCGCTCCGCCGCAGGTCAGTCCTCGGGACGTTGAAAACGTCGAGAGGGCGCTCGTCGATGCCTCGGCGCGCACGCCCGTTCTTTTCTTCTACACCACGGCGATGACGTGGCTGCTGCTCGCGACCGCGCTCGGTTTTCTGGCGTCGATCAAAATGCACCGGCCCGATTTTCTCAGCGGCTGGGGCGGCTTGCGGTTCATCGGAGATTCGAGCTGGTTTACTTACGGGCGGATTTGGCCCGCGTATTTGAATGTGCTCGCTTACGGCTGGGCTTGTCTCGCTGGACTTGGCACCGCGATTTGGCTGACCGCGCGTCTTTGCCGCGTCACCCTTCGCAGCACGCGGCTGCTGATTTGGGGCGGCATTCTTTGGAATATCGGCGTCACCTGTGGCGTCACGAGTATTCTTTCGGGAAACGGCCAGGCGCATGAGTTCATGGAGTTCCCCCGCGGCGTGGCGGCGATTCTGTTCACGGCTTACACCTTGATGGCCGTGTGGGGCGTCGTGATGTTCCGGCTGCGGCGGACCGGACGCGCATACATTTCGCTCTGGTATCTGTTCGCCGGTTTCCTGTGGTTCCCGTGGCTTTACGCGGCGGCCTACCTGACCATCAGCGTCTTCCATCCGCCGGGCGTCATG
>JANXWU010000256.1 GCA_025350985.1 Spartobacteria bacterium
AGAAAACAAGAAACAGGTTGCCTCGGAATACTGAGCAAGCAGCACAATATAAAAACTCTGACAACGATCCAAAGGGACCGTGGCGTGCGATACCTTGGGATGCTCCCAATGTGCGTCCAAATCTCGAATACGCGATTGTCACGCCCACTGGCAAAATCAGACGGCCGCCGTCAGGTCGGCATTGGTCACGCACAGAAGATCAGTGGAAAGAGATTGAAGCAGCAGGGCTAGCCTATTTCGGAAAGTCATGCGATGGGGCTCCGTCATTCAAACAATATCTCGGCGAGGCACAAGGTATCGTTCCCAATACTTGGTGGTCTCACGAAGATGCAGGGCACACTGACGAAGCGCAGAAGGAACTACAGGAGATATTTGGGAAGGATGGAGGATTTGCCACCCCGAAACCCACCCGCCTGATCGAGCGCATCCTGCAAATCGCGACGAACCCCGGCGACTTGATCCTCGATTCCTTCGCCGGCATGGGCACAGAGTGCTGCCTTAGTTCCATCGCGGCTATGTCTGGAGCCGTTAGAGGGCGTCGAAAAAGTCAGTAGTTGCTGCCGTTGCCGTGGCAGTCTTGAAACCTCAAACCGCTCCCGCAATAACAGGCTGCCACACCGCTTTTTTCCGGCTTCGGCGGCGGGGGTGGACGCGAAAGGAACTGCTCGATGGGGAACCAGTCCAGCAAATCTTCATCGTAGTAAAAATCGGTCAGAAGCAAGACGCCGCTTTCGACGGCTGGCTTGATTTGTTTCTCCGTCCAATTCCCAATGATGTCGTTTTTTCGCGAAATCCGCATGAGGGCAACTTCGCGAAGTCTGCGCCTTTTGCAATGGAACGGATAGCGCGGTGTCGAATCAGTTCGATCTGGAAAAGGCGCGGCGTTTCTTGACAGCACCTTTGACCGCGACTAAAAAGGCCGTCCCGCAAATTCAGCCGAAAACACGTTATGCCCACCACTGAAGTCATCCTCGTTGAAAACATCCCCGGTCTCGGTGCCGAAGCCGATATCGTCAAAGTTCGCGCCGGTTACGCGCGCAATTTTCTCGTCCCGTCGGGCAAGGCGCATGAAGTCACGCCTTCGACGATGAAGCAGATGAATCAGCTCAAGGCCAAGCGCGCCGCGCGTGAAGCCACCGAATTGAACGAAGCCGAGGACGTGTCGCGGAAGATCAACAAGCTCAAGCTCACGTTGCTGCTCGAAACGGGCGAAACGGGCAAGGCGTTTGGTTCGATCACGGCGTCGGATATTGCGGAAAAACTCAAAGCCGACAGTGGCATCGAGATTGATCGTCACTCCATCCAACTCGAGCGTCCGATCAAGGAATCCGGCGAGCACGAGATTGAGATCAAGCTGCACCACGGCGTCACGGCGAAACTTCAACTGACCGTGAAATCGAAAGCCGAAGCGGAAACGAAAAGTGAGGGCGGTGCGGAGCCATTGGCGGAAGGTGAATTCAAGTCGAAGGCCAAGGCGCGGCACACGAAGTAGCGAATGCCCAAACCCGATTCCACTCCGACGGCCGGCAAGCCGCGGAAGCGCCGGGAGACCAACGGCGCGGAATCGAAAGGACGGGAAAGTTATTCACAACGTACGGGCAGTTATTTGCCCGATGTTCACAGGACGCTGCCGCACGCGGCGGATGCCGAAAAGGGATTGCTCGGCTCGATGCTTCTTTCACCAAAGGAGGTCATCGATCAAAGCGTGGAGAAAATCGGCGGGGACGAGCACGGCGCGGCGCATTTTCACATTCCGGCGCACGCGACGATTTACAGTCTGCTGGTCGAACTGCACAACGCGCAGAGGCCAATCGATTTCATCACGCTCACGCAGGCGTTGAAGGATCGCGGTCTGCTCGACCAAGTCGGCGGGCCTGGTTTCATCACCGATCTTTTCACGTTCGTGCCGACGGCGGCCAATGCGGAATTTTACATCGAGATCGTCCGCGAAAAATACACACTGCGCCAGATCATCACCGGCTGTACGGAGTGCGCCGCGCGCGCGTATGAAGACCAGGAGGAAGTCGCGCTGCTGGTGGACGACGTGGAGAAGAAAATTTTCGCGATCACGCAGGATCGTTACAAGGAAAAGGAGAAAACGCTCAAGGAACAGGTGTTCGACGCGATTGAGCAGATTAACGATCTCTATGACAAACGGGGCGCGATCACCGGCCTGTCGAGCGGCTTTTCGGAGTTCGACAAAATGACCGACGGACTGCACGCGGCAGAGATGATCGTGATCGCTGCGCGCCCGAGCATGGGCAAGACCGCCTTCGCGATGAACGTCGCCGAGCATGTGGCGATCAACGACAAAAAAGCGGTGGCAATTTTCTCGCTGGAAATGAGCAGCCAGCAACTCGTGCAGCGGCTGCTCTGCTCGCGTGCGCGGGTGAATCTCGGCAACGTGCGCAACGGTCTCCTGGCCGAGCGCGATTTCCAAGCCCTGACGACGGTGGCGTCGAAGCTGGCGGACAGTTTGATCTTCATCGACGACACGCCGGGTTTGAGCATTCTCGAACTCAAAGCCAAAGCGCGCCGGCTCAAGCAAAAGCACGACATCGCGCTGATCGTGATCGATTACCTCCAGCTCCTCCGCTCGACTTCGCGCCGCGCCCAGGACAATCGTCAGCTCGAGATCGCGGAAATCTCCGCGGGCATCAAGGCGCTCTCGAAGGAGTTGAAGCTGCCGATCATCGTGCTCGCGCAGCTCAATCGAAATCCGGAAAATCGGACGGGCGACAGCAAGGGCCGTCCTCGCCTGAGCGATTTGCGCGAGTCGGGCTCCATCGAGCAGGACGCGGACTTGGTGGGCCTGCTCGTGCGCGAGGAATATTACGCCGACACGGACGAGGAAAAGGCCGAGACCGAAGGCAAGGCCACACTGATCATCGCCAAACAGCGCAACGGTCCGGTCGGCGAGGTGTCGCTGACTTTCTTGAAGGAATACACGCGGTTCGAGGATCGGGCGCGGGAGGCGTCGGACCATTAATTTCAAAAAGTGCGCCCTGCTCGCGACCGCCTCGCTCACGTTTGTCGCGACCTCCTGCTTCGGAGAACAAAGCTTGCCTGAGGCGCCGGACGATCACAGCGTTCCCGGAACTGCCTTGAACATCGGACCAAATGCTGTGGCGAAAAACCCCGTCGTGCTGGTTCACGGCATCAAGGACGACGCGCGGAAAATGGAGCGGATGGCGCAGCATCTTCGCGCTGAAGGCTGGACGGCGCACACGCTTTCGCTCACCCCAAGCTGGGGACAGGTCGGGCTCGACGAACTGGCCGGACAGCTTGCCGCCTTCGTGCAGACAACTTTTCCCGAGGAAGAGAAGATCGACTTGGTGGCATTTAGCATGGGCGGGATCGTGGCGCGCTATTATGTCCAGCGGCTGGGCGGTATCGATCACGTCGAACGCTTTGTCACGATCTCCTCGCCGCATCACGGCACTTGGTTTGCACATCTGCTTCCAAACGCCGGGGGCCGGCAGATGCGGCCACGCAGCGATTTCCTGCGCGACCTGAATCGCGATTCCCAAATGCTAACTCGCCTTCGATTTACCTCCATCTGGACGCCGCTCGACCTGATCATCCTCCCGCCGCGGAGTTCCCGCCTGCGCGTCGGCAGCGAACGAATCATCTGGATGCCCGCTCACCCGCTCATGGTCTGGCATCGGCGTTGTTGCCGCGCGGTCGCGGACGCTTTGAAAGCCTGAGCCTACAGCGGTTCGGAATTTCGGGAGCACCGCGTTGTCATTCTGAGCGAGTACCGCGAGTCGAAGAAGCTCTTGATGGAACCTCAAACCAAACGCGAGAGCAGGAGCCTTGGCAACTCGGAGATCGCCACGCGTTCCTGCTGCATCGAGTCGCGATGCCGCAGCGTCACCGTCTCCGCAAGCTCCGGGCCGTTCTCGCCGATGGTGTCGAAGTCGATGGTCACTCCAAACGGCGTGCCCGCCTCGTCCTGCCGCCGGTAGCGCCGGCCAATCGCGCCCGCGTCGTCGTAGAAAACATTCATCTGCGGGCGCAGGAGATCGCGCACTTCCTTAGCCTTCGACACCAGCTCCGGCTTGTTTTTCAACAAAGGAAAAACGCCGACCGTGATCGGTGCGACCCGCGGATGAAAACGCATCACGACGCGCGTTTCCTTGTTGCCTTTGTCGTCGGTCACCTCCTCCTCATCGTAGGCATGGCAGATGAGCGCGAGGAGCAGTCGATCCACGCCAGCGGACGGCTCGATGACGTGCGGGATATATTTCTCCTTCACCGTCTCGTCGAAATACTCCAGCGATTTGCCGCTGTGCGTTTGGTGTTGCGTGAGATCGAAGTTGCCGCGTGCGGCGATGCCTTCCAGTTCCTGCGTGCCGAACGGGAACTTGAACAAAATATCCACACACGCCTTCGCATAGTGTGCGAGTTCGCTCTTCGGCTGCGAAAACATTTCAAGCGTCTCGCGCGGCAGGCCGATGGACTCGTACCACTTCATCCGCTCCTCGACCCAATACCGGTGCCACAACTCCCAGCCCCAATTCGGCTGCGGTTCGCCGGGATGCCCCTCGCCCGCGAGCTTTGCGACCGAGCCGGTCTGCTTCTCGACGACCTCGTCGGGCTTGATGAAAAATTCCAACTCCATCTGCTCGAACTCGCGCGAGCGGAAAGTGAAATTGCGCGGGTTGATTTCGTTGCGGAACGCCTTTCCAATCTGCCCGACGCCGAATGGAACTTTCACGCGCGACGAATCGACAATGTTTTTGAACTGAACAAAAATGGCCTGCGCTGTTTCGGGCCTGAGATAGGCGAGATTGTCGTCCGTGGCGATCGGGCCGTAATTTGTCCGCAGCATCAAATTAAACAGACGTGGTTCTGTCAGTTCGCCGCCGCAATGCGGACAAGGTGTGATGAAACCAGTCGCGCCAAACTGTTCCGTGGCGAGAAACAAATAAAAATCCCGGGCGTCTTTAGGACGATTGCCTTTTTCAACTTCCTGCGCCAACCAGGAGATCGTGACTTCGGGATTTCTTACGAGCGCCAGGTTCGGTGCGAGTTGTTTACCTTTTCCTCTCGCCCATTTTAATAAATCGCCGGTCTGGAACGAATCTGTTCCCGGTTCGACGAGTCCCGCAAGCGATTGCACCCACGGCTGTTCGCACATCATCGGCCACCATTGGTCATCGCGGATGAGCTTCTTGCAGCTTTTGCAAGTACTCATCGGATCAGCAAACGTCTCCACATGTCCTGACGCCTTCCAAATTGCTGGGTGCATGATAATCGAAGCTTCGAGGCCGACGACGTCGTCACGCATCTTCGTCATGCTTTTCCACCACAGCTCCTTCACGTTCCGCTTCAACTCCGCGCCGAGCGGGCCGTAGTCCCAGAAGCCGTTGATGCCGCCGTAGATTTCGCTCGACTGGAAAATGAAGCCGCGCCGCTTGCACAGGCTGACGATTTTTTCCATGCGATCAGGGGCGGCTTTGCGGTCGTTCATAGGGTTGCAAAGCAGCACCGTCGCCCGCGGTTTGGCAACAGCAAAGTGCAAACAAAAACGGCGATCGCACCTACGTGCGGTCGCCGTGAATCTCGATCGGCTATTAACGGAAGACTACGTGACCGGCAACGCCATTTTTTCCCCGAGAAAACGCGGCTGCGTATGCAACACGTAAAGATCGAGCACGACCTTCACCCGCGCGAGCCACTCATGGAGATGAGCCTGCACGGCGCGCTGAAAGGGCACGTTGGCTGCGGCAATCGCGATGGCATTCAGATCGTAGTGACGCGCAATCAGCAGCGCGCGTTCGTCGTGCTCCCGCTGCGAGACGATGATGAATCCAGTCAGGCCGAAAATTTCCTTCGCACGAACGATTGAATCGAGCGTCCGCACCCCGGCATGATCGAGCGTGATGGCCCGCGCTGGCACCTTGCGCGCGAGCAGGGACTTTCGCATGTCGCGCGGTTCGTTGTAATCGTTCGAGCGATTGTCGCCGCTCAAGAGCAGATGCTTCACTTTGTGCCGGTGGTAAAGCTGTGCCGCCGCGTCCATGCGACCTTTGAAGTAGAGGTTCTCGCTCCCGTCCGCCCGCAGCTTTCCGGTGCCAAGCACCAGTGCCACGTCGCGGACCGGGATTGAGTCAACGCTCTGGTAGATTTTGCCACCTCCCGCCCGTGAAACGAAAATCTGACAGGCCGCAAACACGCAAATCGCGAACACGAGCAGTGTGAGCAAAAGCATTTTTGCAAAGCAGCGAAACATGAGAAGGGA
>JANXWU010000259.1 GCA_025350985.1 Spartobacteria bacterium
CTTGAATTTCAGTTCCGATTCTGTCCGCTCCGCCTGCGGAACCTGCGCGGAGTGCTCGCGTGGGCGCAGCATCGTGAACGCCCCATCGAGGACGCGGAGGTCGTAGTTATCGGCGGTTTCGAGGTATGGGACGAGCGTGCCAGTGCAGCGCCACCGAATGCACGCACCGTTCGGCGGATGATGCAGTTGCACGCGCCGGCACGTTTGGCAGCGCCACACCTGACCTTCAAGCGGCTCCAAGATGAGTCGGTCGCCGTCGATCTGGTGCGCTCCGCCGGAACGCGGAAGATTGTTTCCTTTCTGGCCTTTCAAATCCACGGGGATGAGCACGCGCGCGTCTTTCGTGAGCAACTGCCACAAACCTTCGAGGAAATCCGCCCGATCCGTCGCGCCCACGCCCCAGCGTTCGGCGGCTTGCATCGCCACCGTGCGCGTGGCTCCCAGCCATTGCCGGATGCGCGTCTTTTCATGACTGCCGGTGCGCCGGAGCACGAGGCCCTTTGGCCCGCCGGGCATCTCGGGAAGAAAACCGCGCTGAACCTCCCATGCGCCATCTCCGAAGAAGCGGGAAAAGATTTGCCCGGCGCTATCCCACACAAGCTGTGCACCGCGGCGTTCGTAGTCGAGCAACGCGGCAACGCCCTCGCCCAGTTGCTCGCGAGTCAGGCCGAGCGTCGCGCACCATCTGGTGAAGAATGGACTTTGTTGATCGAGACCGACATACTCGACGCGCACGCGACCCCATGACTCCAGGCCGAGCCGCTGGCGCGCGGAGGTGGCGAACTCCCGCAGAACCTGGCACCGCAGATAGAATCGACGTTTGTCTTGATGCTCATTTCCCGCCGCCGTGCGCGGCACCCACCGCCAGACCTCCGGAAGCAGCGCGCGGCTCAGCGCTTCGTCCGCGTCGAGGACTTGATCGAGATGAAATACAAGGTCTCCCAGCGCGATGGGTCCGGTTCGGATGCGATCCCACATGAGCGAGCGCAGGCGGAAACGGCGGGCATGATCCTGCATCCACCCGGCTTGGAAGGCGGCGTCCTGCCGGTTATCCGCGAAGACCAGAAGTCGCTTGCGTTCGGCCTGGTGAATCATGCTGCGAGCGAGCACATCCACGTCCGACACGGTGACCGCGCGCACTGGACGCGCGGGTTCGCGCTGACGGCCTGCGACCGTGCGTCCGACGGCTCCGCAGCAGAGACAGGAGCGCAGATAGTTTCGACCGTTCGTCGTATTGAGCCGGCAGGCGAAGAGACGAATCAAATCCCCGCTGCGACCGCACGCTTCGCAGTGTGAGCCGGGTAACTCATGCAGACCGCCGCAGGCTCGACAGAAAAAGACCGCGGATGTTTTCGCTGGCGGTGTGCCGTCGTCACCGTCTTCGTCCGAGATCAGTCCGTCCACCATGAGCAGCCGCTGCCCGCCATGCTCGGCGTCTTTTGGCTCCCACCAACGCCCACCCGCCGAGATCGGATGTCCGCCTTTGAGCCCGGTGTCCTCCGACGTGAAATCCTGAGTGTGATGCTCGAAGTAGTGCTGACCGCATGTCGTGCAGGTCAGGACCGGCAATGCCTTCGGTGGTTTGTCGCCCAGTTGAGGATCAGGCGCGACGTGATCGGCGGAGAGACTCAGCACAGGTCCATCCGATCCCGTGGGAAAAGCGACCACTGCTCCGCCCATGCCGCGGACGAAGGTGTGAATCACCGGACGCACCAGCGGGCGGTCTTCTTTGCGGGCGGCGGCGCCGAGCGCGAGCCAGAGGAGGACTTCCTCTTCTGCCAACGGGCGCGCGATCGTTTGGCTGACGGCGTGGGTCAAGTCCGCGAGGTCGCGCGCCACACTCAGATGCTCGACGATCTGCCACAGGAGTTCATTGCTCGCCAGGCTCTCGTGGAGTTGCTCGCTCCAGCGCGCCACATCGAGGCGAAAGCCCGTCATTCCCGCATAGATGTCCCGCAACCGCGGGCCAGGATCTGGCAGTTCGACCACCTCAAGCACCGTCTGTAGTTGGCCCGCAGCATTACCTACTGTGGCCGGCAACGCGCGCGTTGCACCCCACACGTCCTCCGCCTGATACTGCTCGCCCACGAGTTTCACGCGGGCTTCATCCACACCGAAGAATCGCGCGGCAAACTCCCGCCCTGCGGCGCTGCTCGCCTGGTTTTTCGGGTCAACGAGGGTAGCCGACGTGCCGATGCACACGGTTTCCTCCGCCGAACGCCCGCAGAAGGCGCGGAGGCGACGAATGAGGCACGCGGTTTCCGCACCGAGCGTCCCTCGGAAGGTATGCGCTTCGTCGAAGACGAGATGATCGAGCCTCGCTCCCTCGAATAGCTCGATGTCCTTTTGTCGGGTCAGCAGCAGTTCGAGCTGCTTCACGTTCGTCAGCAGGATGCGCGGCTGTTTGCCCGGAGTGCGGAGTTCCTCACGGGAGACGATTTCCTCCGCAGGATGCACCACGCGCGGGCGCTTCGCTTCTCCGGCATCGTCGCGCTGGCGGCGCAATTCCTCGCGGTAGTCGGCCCGGCTGCTCCCCTCGACCAAACGAGTGCCGGTCACGTCCGCTTCCTTCTCTGGCGTGGGGCCGTGGTAGATCGCGAATGTCACGCCCGACCCGGCGAGTAAGTCGCGCAGACGATCCATCTGGTCGTCGGCTAGCGCGTTCATCGGATAAACGATGACCGTCGAGATCCCTGGCACCGCGTTCTCATCGCGCAATCGCAGCGCGCGGGAGATGACCGGGTAAAGAAAGCACTCCGTCTTGCCGGAGCCGGTGCCGGTCGAAACGAGCGTCGGATGCCCACTTACAATGGCCCGGATCGCTTCCTCCTGGTGCCCATAAAGATGCGGGTGCGCGGCGAGTTGGACAATGTGCCGATGCAGGAGCCCCTCCTGCACGGCTGCCGTAAGGCTGATGCCCTGCGCGAACGGACGGCTCAGTGTCACATACGGCCCGGCGAGCAGCGGACTGCGCCGCGTCTGATCGAGATTCAGCAGCCGACGGAGCTGCTCGTAGAGTCCGGTATCGGAAAAAGGATAAGCGGTGAGCTGATAGCTCAGGAAGTCGCTGACGACGCGCTCGGTGAAGACAATGGGGTTGAGCATGAATGGATCGGATTTGCCTACTCAAAAAGTTTTGTCCCAGCGGCTTCCGCGAAAGCTCGAGCTATCATCCTTGAGCGCTCGTCGAGAAACTTCTTGTAGGTCTGCTTGGTATTGGCTCCCCAAAGTGGTGAGTTGGAGGCGTAAGGAATGAGGTGACTCTTCATCGCGCGGGCGAAGTGCTTCCTGCGGCGATAGTCTCTTAAATAATCTTCCGGGGTCTTCCCGCCGAAGGACTGGTTATCATGAGCGACAAGGTAGCAAATGTTGCAGGTTAGGTTTTGCTGCTCCTCCGGGATGCCTGCCTTTTGCAAAAGCGCCCTCGGAAAAATGTGATGGAGCTGCTTGCGATTGCCTGAAGCCGACACTTCATCCAGCGGGATGGGTTCACCATTAGAGATGTAACGTGGCCCGGACCTCATCAGCAATAAGCGGTAAGCTTTAGGGAGCGCGCCGCCAGCGTTGTAGATACCGAGGCGAAGCTTATGCATCGGCACCCGCTGCTCAATTTGGTACGTTCCTTTGCGTTTTAGACCGAGAACTTTGAAGAAATCGGCGTCCCAAAGGATATTTCGCTCGTATGAAGCGCCTACATAGCGTTGGGCTACTGCTACATACCAAAACCAGAGTCGAATTTGCTTCGCTTGGGATGCAGTTGGCTGTGCCCCGTTGGCGTGGAAGAAGAGCGCCAACACGGCGATCATATTCTCCGAAGGCAGGAAATCCATCGAGCGAACGCCAAGGGTGTTTTGCAGGTAGTCGCAGGCTTTGCGGATCGAGTTCGCCAAGTGCGGCTCCTCTTTCTTGAACCACCGCTCTCCCTCGTCGGTCTTCTCAATCTCTCTACTCAATCGGGCAATGGATTTCTGTCCGAGCGAACGATGACCGCGCGCCAGGACCAGCGTGTTCCAATAAATCTCTTTGCTCAAACCTCCGAACCCCGTCGCCATCTGGCTGCGGAGATAGTGATAGCGATGCAAGGGGCCGACTTTTTGGGCTTGGGAAAATGCTTTATCGGCCTCGGTGATCCGCATGCCCTGTCCGTTAATTCGGATGAAGGTCTGACGAACGTGCTCAACCTCATTCGTGTCGGTGAAGACCACTGGCACCGGGTAATTGAGCAAATGGTTGCGGCACTCGGCGAGCTTTTGCCGCTTGTAGGCTGCCTTGGGCTTGCAGATTCCCCGAAGCAAATCCGCGACGCGAAAGTGGCGCGCGGGGTCATGACGCTTCAGAGAGAAGAAGCGCGAGTCCTCATCTTCATCGAGCGAAAAGAAAATGTCGCCAAACCGGATTTCTCGCCGGCTTTCATTCGTCACTGTCCCGCCTTCGCGGACGTTGTGCAGGACCGACAACCGTTGCTGTCCGTCCAGGAGGAATAGAATCTCCTTGTTTTGGATCGCATCGAAAGCCGGGAGCACATGCAAAGTGTGCCGCAGCATCGTCTGACGCTCGCGCCCGGTGCGCCAGATCATGACGGTGCCGATCGGATAGCCGCGGTAGATGCTGTCCAGCAGCGCACATGCTCGCTTCGCATTCCAGACAAATTCCCGTTGAACCTCGGGGATTGCCAAAGAACGCCGGTCAAACCACCCGAACAAGCGCCGGACAGGAATGGAAGTGATCTCAATATGACTCATTCGCTAGTGAGAGTAAAAATTATAGAGTGACGGGAGGCAGATTCGGTATGGTGATCTCGGGGCTCCGCTGAATCTTCCAGCGAGCTTGCATGAACTTGACCAAATCCGCCTTTCGAGCAGCAATTTGCGAATCCGACCATCTACCTTCGATCTCGATGATACGCCTGACTTCACGGTGGCTCGCATAGCTCGTATCGAGGCGCTTCGCCTTCTCGACCGGCGGCTGGTCTGAGAGGCTTGAGTTCAGTCCACGCGGCATGAACAGCAGGTTACCGAGATTGTTGAGCCAGTGCTTCCGGAACTCTTCTGGGTAATCTCCATTCTGAGGGGCGATGTGTTCGATCGTTGAATCCATTCTCCGGTTTTCGACGGAGTTAATGTATTCCATGGGCAAAACTTGGGTGTCACCGGATTGACGCAGGTTGTTCTCATACTTCCACAGGATGTAGCGGTAGGTTGGATCGTAGTGGTAGTCGCCATCCAGTGCGCTCTCGACTTTCTGGTCAAAGTCGCCCCGCCACCGGAATCCCTGCGAGACGGACCGACTCATCCGTTGGCAGAGTTCTTCCAACTTTCCCGGTGAGTCATCCAGTTGCTTGGTCAGACCGATCAAATCATTGCTGGAACGACCGTGCTGGAAACGCAGCTTGAGGAGGACGATCTCGACGTTGCGCAGGAGTTCACGAAGCGGCGGAGCGCTCCTTAGCGTCTCCCCGTGATGCCTGTAGAGCTTGATGAGAAGGGGCCAGGAATTGGAGGCGTCCAAGATGATCGGGTCTGCTACGACCTCGTCGTGTTGAATGATCTTTTCCAGATCGACGACGTGCTGGAACGTGGCCGCCAGCGCTTTTGCGTAATCGGTGATCTCGTTCACGCGGGCCTCGCCCGAATCTGAACTCGACAGATGCCTCTTAATGTTTTCCAGCGGGGTATCCCAATGTTGGGAGTATGCGCGGTCATGGTGACCCAGGACGGTGTCCTCGTTCATCAGGGAGATGCGCTCGATGAGCCGGTAAATCTCTCCGAAGCTCCTTTCGACC
>JANXWU010000263.1 GCA_025350985.1 Spartobacteria bacterium
CCGCGTCACCCATGCGTCCGCCGGACTGATTTTGCAGACCCACGTGCAGTAATCCCCGCATGAAAGTCCCGGTGGTAATGACCACAGAACGAGCTTGGAACTGAACGCCGAAATTGGTTTCGACACCCGTCGCCCGTCCGCCTTTTTCCAAAATACGAATCGCGTTAGCCTGTTTAACCTCTAACCGTTCCTGACGCTCAAGCATTGCTTTCGCGCGGAATTGATACGCTTTTTTGTCGCACTGCGACCGGGGGGCGTGGACGCTGGGACCCTTGTTAGCGTTCAGCATCCGGCACTGGATTGCGGTGGCATCGGCATTGAGCCCCATGAAGCCTCCCAACGCGTCGATTTCGCGCACGATGTGTCCCTTTGCCAAGCCTCCCACGGCGGGATTGCAGGACATTTGGCCCACCGTGTCGGCATTTTGAGTTAAAATCAAAACCTCACTGCCCAACCGCGCCGCTACCAACGCCGCCTCAA
The DNA here is from genome assembly GCA_025350985.1 of Spartobacteria bacterium. Taxonomy (GTDB): domain Bacteria; phylum Verrucomicrobiota; class Verrucomicrobiia; order Chthoniobacterales; family Chthoniobacteraceae; genus JANXWU01. The sequence goes on from JANXWU010000263.1 coordinate 481, forward strand.
TGCCTGCATGACCCGCTCCTACAACCAACACATCAAAAACTTTCGGGTAAACAAACATGGGGAGAAGTGTTCCACATGGAACATTTTAACCAAGTATGCCAGCCTTCGCGCGGGGAAGAAGGTGTTTCAAGTCGCTCTCGTAGATCAAGCCGGAGAGGTTGACTGAAATAACCCGCAGATCCTCGGTAAATTCTGCCAGGCATTGCCGACACGCTCCGCACGGCGTGACGGGAATTTGCGAATCTGCGACAATGGCGATCCGGCTAAATCTCCGATGACCTGCACTGATAGCAGCCTGCAAGGCGCCGCGTTCGGCACAAATGGTGAGACCAAATGAAATATTTTCCACGTTGCAGCCCAGGAAAATTTCTCCAGTTTCAGTCTGCAAAGCCGCACCGACGGAGAACTTCGAGTAGGGTGCGTACGCTTGCAGGCGAACGGCGGTGGCCGCGACAATGAGAGGATCTGAATTCAAGGAGAAATCATCCTCCGAATTTTGTCTCGTGCCAACAAATATATTTAATCCGAAGGAAACAGCTTCACTCGTAACCGGTTTAACGTGTTGCGCTTATAGTTAGTAATTGGTTTTAGAGCACGCGGGAAATATCGTCGATACCTCCTCTCAGCCAAGCCAACATCCTCGAAAGGCGATTTACTGTTTTACAGTCCGCAGTCACGGATGTAATGCAATTCGGCCTCCGTCTGGAATCGCGATTGCTTCTCGCCGGTGTGCGCTTGTCTTTTTTCGTGACTTATCCCAATTTGCATCCTTTCAACCAACCTCCCAGCCGTGCCCCGTATGGAAGCCACCATTAAAAAACCGAATGCCGAAGCGGTCGATTACTCGCAAGCCGAGGTCAACCGGTCGCTCACGCCCGAGGATAAAATCCGCTTCCTGCGCGACATGATGCGCATTCGAAAGTTCGAGCAAGTGGCTGCGAATTACTACCAGAACAAGCGGATGGTGGGCGGGTTTTTGCATCTCTACATCGGGCAGGAATCGGTGGCTGTCGGCACTCTTTCTTTGATGGGGGAAAACGATCACTGCATTACAGCGTATCGCGATCACGGTCATGCGCTGGCGGTCGGGATGAGCATGAACGAATGCATGGCCGAACTCTTCGGCAAGAGCACGGGCTGCTCGAAAGGTAAAGGCGGGTCGATGCACTTTTTCGCGCCGGACAAACATTTTTGGGGCGGGCACGGGATCGTGGCCGGACAATCTCCGCTGGGCCTCGGCCTCGCGTTTGGATTGAAATATAAAGGGCTTAAAGGCTGCTGTATGAGCTACATGGGCGATGGGGCGGTGAACCAGGGCGTCTTCCACGAATCGCTGAACCTCGCGTCGCTTTGGAACATCCCGGTCGTTTACATTATCGAAAACAATGGCTACTCGATGGGCACGAGCCTTGAGCGGTCGTCGGCAATTAAGAACTGCCTCGCCGAGCGCGCCGAGGGCTACAACATCGAGTGGGACATGGTCACGGGCGACAACCTTTACGAGGTGCGGGCGAAAACCAAAGTCGCGATGGATCGCGCGCACAACGAGTCGCGTCCGACCATTTTGGAAATCGCCACTTACCGTTACGAAGGCCACTCCGTCGCCGACGCAAAAAAGAAAGTCTATCGCACCGCGGAAGAGATCGAGTTTTACAAAACCTACCACGATCCGCTCCGGCTCTGGCGCAAGCAGCTTCTCGATGAGGGCGTGATTACCGAGGAATGCGCCGGCAAGATCGATCGCGAGGCGCGCGACGAAGCTGAAGCCTCTGCGGAGTTCGGCATGGGCAGCGATTATCCGCGCGAGCAGGACATTCTTTCCGACGTTTACTACGAGGTGGATCGCGGCACGGAAGCCGGACGCACGGGCAAGCATTTCTTCAGCGAGTAGGATTTTTTAACATGCGGCAACTCACTTATCGCCAAGCTCTCAACGAAGCGTTCGCCGAGGAACTCGAGCGCGACGAAAATGTCTTCCTGATCGGCGAGGAAGTCGCGCAGTACGACGGCGCTTACAAAGTCACCGAAGGCTTGTGGAAACGCTTTGGTGACAAGCGCGTCGTCGATGCACCGATCAGCGAAGCAGGCTTCATCGGCCTCGGCGTCGGCGCATCCATGCTCGGGCTGCGGCCTGTGATCGAGTTGATGTTCTGGAGTTTCGCCTACGTGGCCTTCGACCAAATCATCAACAACGCCGGCTGCGTCCGCTACATGTCCGGTGGCCTCATTAACTGCCCAATCGTCATCCGCGGCCCGGCCAATGGCGGCACTAACGTCGGCGCGACCCACTCCCACACGCCCGAGAATTTCATCGCCAACACGCCCGGCCTCAAAGTCGTCTGCCCCGCCACCGCCTATGACGCGAAGGGTTTGATGAAAACCGCCATCCGTGACAACGACCCCGTGATGTTCATGGAAAACACGTTGCTCTACGGCGAACTTGGCGACGTGCCGCCCGATGAATACACAATCCCGCTCGGCGTCGCCGACGTGAAACGCGAAGGCAGCGACATCTCGATCATCGCCCACGGCCGTGCCGCGATGAC
>JANXWU010000265.1 GCA_025350985.1 Spartobacteria bacterium
CGCACGAACACGCCGCTGCAGGCGCTGGTCACTTTGAACGATCCGCAGTTTGTCGAGGCAGCGCGGCATCTGGCGGAACTGGCGTTGAAAGAAGGCGGAGAGACGAAGCAGAGCCGCCTAGACTTCATCGCGAACCGGCTGCTGGCGCGACCGTTTCGCGCGGAGGAAATGCCAATCGTCGAGAAGTCGCTCGACCAGTTTTCGAGTTATTACCGCGAGCATGAAGAGGACGCGAAAAAGGTGATCGCGATTGGCGAGTCGAAGCCGGACGAAAAACTCGAACCGCCGCAACTGGCTGCGTGGACGATGGCGACGAATGAGTTGATGAACTTGGATGAGGTGCTGAACAAATGACCTGCCCGTTCTCGATCTGTCATTCCGATCGGCGGGCTTCGCTCCACTCAGAATGACACGGTTTTGAATTTATGAATCCCATCGACGATTACCTCCGCTACGAATCGCGCCGACAATTTCTCGGCCGCGGCGTGAACGCTGTCGGCTGGGCGGCGCTGGCTTCGCTGCTCGGTCACGGTTCCAAAGCGACTGCCGCGACCGATTTCAAACGCATCGGCGGCGTGCCGGCACTGCCGCATTTCGCGGCCAAGGCCAAGCGCGTGATTTACCTCCATATGGTCGGCGGTCCGCCACAAATGGACCTTTTCGACTACAAGCCGGTGATGGCCGACTGGTACGACAAAGATCTGCCGGACTCCGTGCGGATGGGACAGCGGCTCACCGGGATGACGGCAAAACAAAAACGGTTTCCGATCGCGCCGTCGAAATATCAATTTAGCCAGAATGGCGAGAGCGGGATGTGGGTGAGCGAGCTGCTGCCTTCGACGGCGAAGATGGTGGATGACATGTGTTTTGTCCGCTCGATGCACACCGACGCCATCAATCACGAACCGGCGATCACGATGATGCAAACCGGCAACATGAACGCGGGCCGCCCGTGCCTCGGCTCGTGGCTTTCGTACGGGCTCGGCACCGAAAATCAAAACCTGCCGACGTTCGTGGTGCTCGTCGCGAAGCCGACCAATAACGAGCAACTCCAGGCGATTTCCGGGCGGCTGTGGTCGTCGGGTTACTTGCCGGGCGAATATGCAGGCTGCTCGTTCCGCACCGCGGGCGATCCGATTTTGTTCATCAACAATCCCGCCGGCGTGCCCGAGGAAATCCGGCACGAGACGATCGAGGGACTGAACGCGCTCAATGAATTAAACTACAAAGCCGTCGGCGATCCCGAGACGCACACGCGCATCGAGCAATACGAAATGGCGTTTCGGATGCAGTCGAGCGTGCCCGATCTCACCGACTTCTCGAAGGAACCCGAGTCCACTTTTCGGCTCTACGGCGAAGAGGCGAAAAAGCCCGGCACGTTCGCCAACACGACGCTGCTCGCCCGGCGGATGGCCGAACGCGGGGTGCGGTTCATCCAGATTTATCACAACAATTGGGACACGCACGGCAACGTCGCTGGCCGCCTCCCTTCGCAATGCCGCGATGTCGATCAGCCGTGCTACGCGTTGATTCAGGATTTGAAACAGCGCGGTCTGCTCGACGAAACGCTCGTCATTTGGGGCGGCGAATTCGGGCGGACGATTTACTCGCAGGGCGGTCTTACCAAGGAAAACTACGGGCGCGACCACCATCCGCGCTGCTTCACGATGTGGATGGCGGGCGGCGGCGTGAAACCTGGGACGATCTACGGCGAGACGGACGACTTTTCCTACAACATCGTGAAGGACCCTGTGCATGTTCACGACTTCCACGCGACCGTTTTGCAACTGCTGGGCATCGACCACAAGCGGTTCATTTACAAATACCAAGGGCTCGATCAAAAGCTGACCGGGGTCGAACCGGCGAGTGTGGTCAAAGGACTTTTGGCGTAACTGTAGGGGCGGTCTGTGACCGTCGCCGTTTGAATAAACGCGTGTCATTCTGAGCGAGGCTTGGCGGAGTCGAAGAAACTCTTGAACAGTCTTCGGAGTGCTGCTGCACGGGGAAGTGCATGAGATTCTTCGACTGCGTTCCGTTCGCTGGTGGCGAACTCCACTGCGCTCAGAATGACACGCGCTCTTTTTCAAACGGAGACACCACTCATTTCTCCAGCCGTTGGCGACGAGTCACAGACCGCCGCTAAACAAGCCACGGTTACAGGCCGCGACTACAACAAGCGTCTGCAAACGCCGGCTTTTGTGGTAAGTTTTTCGGGTTCACGATCCATGCTTTTTTCTCCACCAAAAACACTCACCCTGCTCTGCGGCGCACTCATCTTGCCGTCGGCAATTTCGTTCGCCAACCCGCTTGATTTCAAAAACGACGTGCAGCCGATTTTGGAAAAGCGGTGCGTGGAATGCCACGGCGAGAAAAAGCAAAAGTCGAGTCTGCGCTTTGACAGCAAGGCCGCGATCGTGAAGGGCGGCGAATCGGGCGACCCGCTGATCGTGCCGGGCAAGCCGGACGCGGGCACTTTTCTGAAGCGCATCCTCACCAGCGACGACGACGAAAAAATGCCGCCGAAAGGCGAGCGATTGACCGCGCCGCAGATCGCGTTGTTGAAACAATGGATCGAACAAGGCGCGAACATTCCCGACGACTTCGGCTCCGTCAGCGCAAAGCATTGGGCCTACTCGAAACCTGAGCGCGCAAAGCTGCCGAACCTTTCCGAATTTCGATTCGCGGCTTTCGATTGGAAGAAACCCGACGGGCAGCACAGCGACTGGTCGCAGAATCCGATTGACGCTTTTGTGTTAAAAAAACTGGCGGGCGAAAAACTCGAACCCTCGCCAGAAGCGCCGCCGGAAATTCTCATTCGGCGGATGTCGCTCGACCTCACGGGCCTGCCGCCGACGCCGGAGGAAGTCGATGCCTTTGCCAAGGATTACGCCGCGACCCCGATCGAAAATCGGAAATTGAAAATCGATAATCTCGCCGATCGTCTCCTCGCCTCGCCCGCGTACGGCGAGCGCTGGGCTCGACCGTGGCTCGATCTCGCGCGCTACGCGGACACGCAGGGTTACGAAAAAGACAGCCGTCGCTCGATGTGGCCGTTTCGCGATTGGGTCATCGGTGCGCTCAACCGGGACCTGACGTTTGACCAATTCACCGTCGAGCAAATCGCCGGGGACTTGCTGCCACATCCAACGCCAGAGCAGCGGGTGGCGACAGGTTTTCATCGCAACACGCTCACCAATGCCGAGGGCGGCACCGACGACGAGGAATTCCGCTACTACGCCGTCGTCGATCGCGTGAACACGACGATGGAAGTGTGGATGGGGACGACCTTCAACTGCGCGCAGTGCCACGACCACAAATACGATCCGTTTAGCACGCAGGAGTATTACCAGTTCATGGCGTTTTTGAACAACACCGCCGACTCGGACAAGGATGACGAGCGGCCGACGATGAAGATTTTTCAACCGGGACAGAAGGAGCAGTCGGAGCGATTGCACGCGGCGGAGCAAGCCGCGGAAAAAAATCTTGCGGACGCGGCGGCGGCGCCAGTATTCGGCGCGGCGTTGGCGGCTTGGGAAAAAGAAAATGACGCTGCGAGCGCGCAGTGGGAGCCGGTCGGAATCGTCGAGGCGAAAGCGGAGGGCGGCACGCAATTGACGACCACCACTGATGGCGCGTTGCTGGCCACGGGCGCGAATCCTCCCAAGCAGACTTACACCATCACGGCGAAAACGAAGCTGGCCGGCGCGGACACGATCCGCGTCGAGGCACTTGCGGACGACTCGCTCCCGGCGAGCGGTCCGGGCCGCTACGGGAATGGGAATTTCATTCTCACCGAAATCAAAATCTCCGCGGACGGAAAGCCGGTGAAAATTGCCAGCGCGAGCGCGGACTTCGAGCAGGCGGGCTGGCCGGTCAGCGCGGCCTTCGATGGAAATCCGGAAACCGGCTGGGCGGTCGTGCCCGAAACCGGCAAGCCTCACCACGCGATCTTTTCGGCGGCGCAACCTTTTTCCAGCGACGCCAACGCAACCCTCACCATTCGGCTCGAACACACCAGTTCGCGCTCGAAGCAGCATGCGCTCGGCAAATTCCGGATCAGCGTCGGGGTCGGAATCGGCGCGGGCCTGCCCGAGGATGTGCGGAAGATTTTCACGGTAGCGGCTGAGCAGCGCGACGAGAAGCAGCAGACGCGATTGAAGGAATTTTTCCTGGAAAAGTCACCGGAACTGAAGAGTCAGCGAGAGGCGGTGGCCACCTCGAAAGACGCGGAGAAAAAATTCGCGGAAAAGATTCCCAAGACTTCGGTGATGGAGGAGCTGCCGCAGCCGCGCGAAACCAAACGTCACATCCGCGGTGGTTATCTGAACTTGGGCGAAACCGTGCAGCCGGCAACGCCCGCGGTGCTGCATTCGTTTGCGGAAAAACAACCGCTAAACCGGCTTGGCCTCGCGCGCTGGCTGGTGGACGAAAACAATCCACTCACCGCGCGCGTGATTGTGAACCGATTTTGGGAGCAGTATTTCGGGCACGGCATGGTTGAGAGCGTGGAGGAATTCGGCCGTCAGGGCGACCCACCGTCGCATCCCGAGTTGCTGGACTGGCTGGCCGTCGAGTTCATGCACCCGACGACGATCAAGGACGCGCTGCCGTGGAGCATGAAGGCGATACACAAGCTCATCGTGACGAGCGCGACGTATCGGCAGTCGTCGCGTGTGACGCCGGAACTCGCGCGGCGCGATCCCGCCAATAAATTTTACGCGCGCGGCCCCCGCGTGCGCTTGGAGGCAGAAATGCTCCGCGACCAGGCGCTGGCCATTTCCGGTTTGCTCAGTCACAAAATGGGCGGTGCGCCGGTGATGCCGCCGCAGCCGGACGGTCTCTGGCAGATGGTTTACAGCGGGGACAAATGGACGACGAGCGCCGGTGAGGACAAGTATCGGCGCGGACTTTACACGTTCTGGCGGCGCACGAATCCGTATCCGATGATGGTTACCTTCGACGGTCCGAGCCGGGAATTCTGCGTGCTCCGCCGTTCGCGCAGCGACACGCCGTTGCAGGCGTTGAACCTTTTAAACGATCCGGTCTTCGTCGAATCCGCGCAGGCGCTCGCTCGCCGCCTTTCGTCGTCCTCGGGAGACACATCCGCGCGTGTTTCCTTTGGCCTGCGCCTTGCGCTCGCCCGCGCGCCGAAGCCGGCGGAGGTTGACCGTCTCGCCCGGCTCTACGACAGCGAGTTGAGCTTTTACAAAACCCACGCGGCGGCGGCGGAAAAAATGGCGGCGAGTGAACTCGGCAAACCCACCGACGGCTCGAATATTTCCGAACTCGCCGCGTGGACGGTGGTGGCGAATGTTTTGCTGAACCTCGATGAAGTCATCACGAAAGGCTGATGAGAACTGCAACCCCAAACACGCGGGTCATTCCAAACGGAGCGCGGCGGAATGGGGAAATCTCGCAACCGATCCCACGGCGTTGCTACCGCTTTCGTCATGAGATTCTTCGACTGCG
>JANXWU010000309.1 GCA_025350985.1 Spartobacteria bacterium
GTCGCCGACGGCTTCCACACGGCCGAAGAGCTCAAATAAACCGGCGCGTCCGCCCCGATCCGAACTCGCGCGTGCCCTCCCCGCTGCTCGAAACCCGCGCCCTCACGAAGAAATTCCCCGGCGTCGTCGCGCTGCGGGAGGTGAGCTTCGATTTGCGCGGTGGGGAAATTCACGCTCTGTGCGGTGAAAATGGCGCTGGAAAATCGACGCTCATCAAGTTGCTGTCGGGGCTTCATCCGCACGGTTCGTTTGATGGCGAATTGTTCGTGGAAGAAAAGCCGGCGGAGTTTCGCTCGCTCGCGGATGCGGAGCGCGCGGGACTCGCGGTGATTTATCAGGAGCTGGCGCTGGTCGAGGAGATGAGCGTCGCGGAAAACATTTTTCTCGGCAACGAGCCGAGGACGCGCCTGGGTTTCATCGATTGGCAAAGGGTCCACCGCGACGCGCGTTCGTTGCTGGCGAAGTTCAACGTCGGGATCGATCCCGATGCGCGCGTGACCACTCTCGGCGTGGGACAAAAACAACTCGTTGAAATCGTCAAAGCACTCGCCAAAAACTCGCGCGTCCTGATCCTGGACGAACCGACTGCGGCGCTCGCCCAGCACGAAGTCCTCGTGCTCCTCGACATCCTGCGTGAACTGCGGCGGCGCGGCATGGCGTGCGTTTATATTTCGCATAAACTCGATGAAGTCTTCGCCATTTCCGACCGCATCACGGTGCTGCGCGACGGCGCGTCGATCGCCACGCATGACACGCGGCGCACGAGCAAGGCGGTGATCATCCGGGAGATGGTCGGACGCGAGATCGCGGATTTGTTTCCACGACGGTCGGCGACGATCACGGACGGCCGCTGCAGCTTGGAAGTCAAAAATCTCAGCGTGGCCGATCCGCGCACGGGCAAAACTTTTCTCGACGACATTTCGTTTTCAGTCGCTCCCGGTGAAGTGCTGGGCATTGGCGGTTTGATGGGTGCGGGCCGCACGGAATTGCTGATGCATTTGTTCGGCGTTTGGGGAAGACGACTGGGCGGGACGGTGAAGTTTGAAGGCCATGAATTGCGCGCACGGAAGCCACACCAGATTCTTCGCGGCGGCATCGCCTTGGTGAGTGAAGACCGCCGGCGTTTCGGCCTCGTGCTCGATCAAAGCATCGGCTTCAATCTTTCGCTTTCGTCTTTGGCAGCCCTGACGAAAAACGGCTTCATCGACTCTGTGCGCGAGTCCCGGCGGAGCGCGCATTTTTTTCAATTGCTCCGAGTGAAAGCGCCGGGTCTCGAGGCGAAGGTCGGCAAACTATCCGGTGGAAATCAGCAGAAAATTGTGCTTGGAAAGGCGCTGATGACCGAGCCGCGGGTGATCTTTCTCGACGAGCCGACGCGCGGCATCGACGTCGGCGCGAAGCTGGAGATTTACGAGATCATTAACCAGCTTACCGATGCCGGAAAAGCCGTGGTGCTCGTGTCGAGTGAGTTGCCGGAGTTGATCGGCATGAGTGATCGCATGATGATGCTCCACGGAGGCCGCATGGGCGGTCAATTCACGCGCGCCGAGGCGACGCAGGAAAAATTAATTGCCGCCGCGATGGGGCAGGCGCAGGTCGAACATTGATCCGGCGGCTGGAAAGAACCCGCGACTGATTTTCCGAAAACATGAACACTAAACTCACCCTCCGCGATTTTTCGATGGCGATTGCGCTGGTGCTGGTGTGCGCATTTTTCGCGGTGCGCGCGCCGCAGTTTCTCGGCGCGCGGAATCTCTCGCTGCTGATGGCCGAACTGTCCATCACGGCGACGCTGGCCATGGGAATGCTGCTCGTCATTTTGCCGGGGCACATCGACTTGTCGGTGGGCAGCGGCGTCGGTTTGCTCGGCGGCGTCGCGAGCGTGCTCGTCTTTGAAAAAAGCGTTCCCGCACCGCTGGCGATGGCGCTGGCGTTCGTGGCCGGGGTCGCCATTTGGCTGGCGATGGGCAGCCTGATCGTGCGGCAGAAAATTCCCTCGTTCATCATCACGCTTGGGGGACTGCTGATTTTCCGAGGCACGTTCTGGCTCGTCATCCAAAACGCCACGATTCCCGTGGTGCAAGGTGGAAAGACCAATCTCTATTCGCTGCTGACGACATTCTATCTGCGTCCACGACTGGGCTATGCTCTGGCCGCGCTCGTGGTCGCTTGCTTGATTTTCGCGCGCGTCCGGACGAACCGGCAGCGGCGCGAATCCGGCTTCGCCAACGACGACGGGGAAGTGGAATGTCTGAAACTTTTTCTCGCCGCGCAGCTCATCTTTTTGTTCGTGATCGTCACCAACCAATTCCGCGGCATCCCGCTCCCAGCCTTGATCCTGGGGCTGGTGACGTTCCTCGTCTGGCTGCTCACGACGCACACGCCGTTTGGCCGGTACCTCTACGCGATAGGCGGTAATGAAGAGGCGGCGATCGTCTCCGGCATCCCGGTGGAAAGGGTTGTCGTCACCGCGTTCGGGTTGATGGGCGCAGTGGTGGCGATCACCGGATTTATGCAAACATCCTATTCCGGCGCTTCGACCACGACGGTTGGCGAATTGATGGAACTCGACGCCATCGCCGCGTGCGTCATCGGCGGAGTGAGCTTGAAGGGCGGGCGCGGGACGGTGCTGGGGGTCCTGTTTGGCGCGCTGTTAATGGCGTGCCTGCTTAACGGCATGACGCTGATGGCGGTGTCGCCGGAATACAAATTCATCGTCCGCGGTTTGGTGCTGTCTCTCGCCGTCTGGATGGATGTGCAGTTGGGCCGGAGTCAGTAAACATCCCGCTTGTAGCGCTTCGCCTTTTTCATCGCCTCGAGGTATTCCGCTATCTGCTCGGGCGTCTTACCGCCTTGTTCGGCGACGATTTTTTGGAGCGCGGCGTCCACGTCCTTCGCCATTCGTTCGGCATCGCCGCAGACGAAAAAATGCGCGCCTTCCGCGTCGATCCATTTCCAAATCTCGCGGGCGTTTTCCGGCTCCAGCATCCGGTGCTGAACGTAGATTTTTTTCTCCTGGTCCCGCGAGAAAGCCGTGTCGAGCCGCGTGAGAAAACCGTCGGCGCGCATCGCTTCAAATTCCTCGCCGTAAAGGTAGTCGGACGCACGGCGCTGCTCGCCGAAGAGCAGCCAGTTTTTCCCCAGCGCACCCGTCACTCGGCGCTCCTGCAAATACGCGCGGAAAGGGGCGACGCCGGTGCCGGGACCGACCATGATCATCGGCGTGTTCGGGTCTTCGGGTGGACGAAAACCTTTGGCGGAATGAATGAAAACCGGCACGCGCGCGTCGTCGTGAACGCGCTCAGCGAGAAAGGTCGAGGCGACGCCTTTGCGCCGCCGCCCATGCGTTTCGTAGCGGACGGGAGCGACCGTCAAATGCACTTCCTGCGGGTGCGCTTTTTGGCTCGACGCGATGGAGTAGAGACGAGGCTGCAGCTTGCGCAAAAGTTTCGCGAAATCCTCCGGCGCAAACCGGACCGACGGGTGATCGTGGAGCAGGTCGATGTATTCCATTCCCCACAAAAACTTTTCCAAATCACCGGTGCGCAATGGGTCGAGCAGTTCACGGAGCAAGGGCGCGCCACCGCCGGCTTTTTCCGCGAGCGCGGCGATGAATTGTTTCGATGGCTGCGTGATCAGGTAGTCGGAAAAAAGCGCCGCGCGCAACAGCTTGGGCACGCCGTCGTTGCCCGGCACAAACTCGTCGCCGCTGGCGTGCAGGGCGCGGATGAGTTCCTCGACGAGTTCCGGGCAGTTCGTCGGAAAGACGCCGAGCGAGTCGCCACATTCGTAAACGTAACCCGAGTCCGCGAGCAACAGTTCGAAGTGGCGCGTGTCTTTTTCCGAGCCGTCCAGCGTCAGTTTGCGGTTGGTGAGCAGTCGCGCGGGGAAGGGATTTTTCCGAGAATAAACCGGGGAGGGGAGAGGCGGGTCCGTGTGCATGGGAAGCCCAAAGATAGAAACCGTTGGGGCGGCGGGCAAGCACTCCGCTGCCGCCGGAGAATCGACAGCGCGCTTTCCTCCAATCGCGGAGCGGCAACTTTTCAGGGCGATCTTTCTTCGTTGAGGTTTCACGGCGTTCCATCAATTTGAGCGCGCCAGCATTCGAAAGGTATTTATGACGCGCACCCCCAAACCATTGCTCTTTCTCGGCTTCTTGATCGCCACCGCGCCGAGTCCGGCCCCTGCCGCCGATCACGCCACACCCAATATCGTTTTCATCTACGCCGACGACGTCGGCTACGGCGACATCGGCTGCTACGGCGCGACCAAAGTGAAGACGCCCAACCTCGACCGACTGGCGAAGGAAGGGCTGCGTTTCACCGACGCGCATTGCACTTCATCCACCTGCACGCCGTCGCGTTTTGCGCTGCTCACTGGCGAATATCCGTGGCGGCAAAAAGGCACCGGCGTGCTGCCCGGCGACGCCTCGCTCATCATCGCGCCGGGTCGCGCGACGCTGCCTTCGGTTTTGAAAAAAGCCGGTTACACGACCGGCGTTGTGGGCAAGTGGCATCTGGGCCTCGGCGCGCGCGACCTCGATTGGAATGCCGAGATCAAGCCGGGGCCGCTGGAGATTGGTTTCGATTACAGCTTCATCATTCCGGCGACCGCCGACCGCGTGCCGTGTGTGTTCGTGGAAAATCATCGCGTCGTCGGCCTTGATCCGAAAGACCCGATCAAGGTGAGCTACAACGGGCCGCTCGACGACCAGCCAACCGGCCGCACCCACCCGGAGTTGTTGAAAGTGCAGACGAGTCACGGCCACGATCAAACGATTGTGA
>JANXWU010000349.1 GCA_025350985.1 Spartobacteria bacterium
CCACAAACCGGCCACGTCGTTTGGGATGAGATTGGTGACGCGGTCGAGCATTTCCCGCGCGGCTTTGTTGGTGAAAGTCAGCAGCAGGATGTGCTGCGGCTCGACGCCGTTTTCGAGCAGATACGCGACGCGATAAATCAGCGTGCGCGTCTTGCCGCTGCCAGCGCCCGCGATCACCAACGCCGGTCCCGGCGGTGCGGTCACGGCCTGAAACTGCTGCGGGTTCAACTCCGCCTCGTAGTTGATTTTGATCGCCGGCGTTTGCCGCGGGAGCGTGTAGATGCGGGCCATGCGTGAGTTTCAAGCAAGACGAAATCCCGGCCCGCTGCAAGACTGCCGCTCTCCGTCAAACACCGCTCAACGCGTCGCGCAGTCCCGAACCACGCGTCGCCTTTTGCAAAATCGCCGCCCGCAAAACCGCCTCCTCAAACCACACCTCGACTCTCTGCCGCGCGCGGGTGAGGCCGGTGTAAATGAGTTCGCGCGTCAGCACCGGCGACGGCTGATCGGGCAGCAAAAGCAGGACTTCGCCAAACTCGGAGCCCTGCGATTTGTGAACGGTCATCGCAAACGCGGGCTCGTGCTGCGGCAGGCGCGCGGGCGGAATGCGGCGCAACGTGCCGTCGTCGCCGATGAAACAAGCGTTCAGTTTCCCCTCCGCATCCGGCCACACGATACCGATGTCGCCGTTGAACAAACGCAGGTGGTAATCGTTGCGCGTCACGAGCAGCGGCATCCCGCGAAACAGCCGCTCGCTGCCGTCGATCAATCCAGCGTCGGCCAGGATTTGTGCGATGAGGCGGTTCACATTTTCCACGCCAAAAGGACCGACGCGCATCGCGCACAGCACGCGGAAGTTTTGAAACTGACGGATCGCCTCCGTCGGTTCGCTGGCGCGCAAATAGGCGGCGTAACCTGCGACGACTCGCTCGCGAAGGCTCTCTGCAAGCCGTTCTCGGGGCGGAGAAGCCTTGGCCGCCACGTCTTCCTGCGTGCCCCGCAAAATTGCCAGCGTGCCCTCGGCGTCGCCTTCGCGCACGGCGTTGGAGAGTTTGAAAATATTGCTGTTATCGCCGAAGCGGAAATTTTTCCTCAACACCACCAGACTGCTCGCGATCGGACTTCCGGGCATCGACGCCGCCTCGGCAATGTCGCCAAGCACCGCGCCCGGCTCGACGGACGCGAGTTGATCGCGGTCGCCCAGCAAAATCACGCGCGCGGCGGACGGCAGCGCGGCAAAAAGTTTCGCCATCATCGTCAGCGGCACCATTGAGGCTTCATCGACGACGACGACATCGGCGGGCAGCGGATTTTTGGCGTCGTGATGAAAGTACAAACCGCCCCCGCGCGCGCCGAGCAGCCGGTGGAGTGTCGAAGCGGGCGCGATCAACCGCGCGGCCAAAGCCTCGCCGCCAGCGCGCAAAGATTCCTGCAAGCGCGCGGCGGCTTTGCCGGTCGGCGCGGCGAGCGCGATGCGGAGGGTTTCGCCGCCGGGTGCGTTGACGAGTTGCGTCAGGATTTTTAGCACCGCCGTCGTCTTTCCCGTGCCGGGTCCGCCAGAGATCACGACGAACCGCAGTGCGAGCGCCGTGGCGATGGCGAGTGTCTGCGCGTCGCCGGACGCGGGCACAGGACCTCCGCCGCGCGCAAGAATGGACGCCGCGAGCGCGCGTTCGTATTCGAAATAGCGGCGCAAATAAAGCCGCCCCGCGCCATCGAACACGAGCGGGGTTGTGTCCGCCGGCCCGCCGACGGCGCGCGATTCGGCCAACGCCGCGCGCATCGCTTTTGCCGTCGGCAACTTTACATCCGGTGGCGCCACCAACGCCGCAAGATCGAGGCAAATGTGCCCTGCGCGCATCGCCCGACTGAGCAGCGCGGCGGCGATGCCAGCGTTTTCATTTTCGCCAAAGCGCAAAATAAAACGCGAGAAATGCCGGTCGATGTCGGCGAACTCGGCAGCCTCCAAAACGGACAGCGCGTCCGGCGGCGAGAGCCTTGTTTGCCCGGCAGGGGACTGACCCGGCTTTTTCAAAGCGACCGCTTTCATATCAGCAAAAGCACAGCCGCAAGTCAGAAAGGCCGCGTCGGATGTGTCAACAGAATTGCTGTTTCCCGACGCTCCCGGAGCTTCTCGTGGACGTAGTTTGGGCTGGCAATCCCGACACGCGGGGTTTAACTGCCAGCGTTTTTCCCACTGTGAGCACGACCCTGCCGACTGCCGAATCCGTCCTGATCAACACGCTGCGTGAAGGGCTGACCACGCGCACGCTGCCGCAGCCTTGCACGGTCGTCATCTTCGGCGCGAGCGGCGACCTGACTTATCGCAAGCTCATCCCGGCGCTCTACAACATCGCGGCGGATGGCGATTTGCCAGCGGGGCTGACGGTCGTCGGGTTCGCGCGGCGAGAGAAAACAGACGAGCAGTTTCGCGACGAACTCGGAGAGGCGACGCGGAAATTTTCGCGCCAGACGGTGCGCGACGAGCTTTGGAAAAGTTTCGCGCAATCGATTTTCTATCATCGCAGCGAGTTCGGCGATGCTGATGGTTACAAGCGCCTGGCCGAGCGGCTCGACAAAATCGACGCGGAACGCGGCACGCGCGGCAACCGCCTTTTCTATCTCTCGGTCGCGCCAACGGAATTCGAGGGGATTCTAAAAAAACTCGGCGAGTTTGGCCTGAACAAAGCGCGCGAGGGAAGCTGGGCGCGCGTGATTGTTGAGAAGCCGTTCGGCACCGATTTGCCGAGCGCGCAGGAGTTGAACTCGGTGGTGGCGCGGACTTTTTCCGAGAGCGACACGTTTCGCATCGACCATTTTTTGGGCAAGGAAACGGCGCAGAATATCATGGTGCTGCGGTTCGCGAACGCGATCTTCGAGCCGCTATGGAACCACCGCTACATCGACCATGTGCAGATCACCGCGAGCGAGCAGCTCGGCGTGGAGGCGCGCGGGCCGTATTACGAGGGCGCGGGCGCGTTGCGCGACATGGTGCAGAATCATTTGATCCAACTCCTCTGCCTGGTCGCGATGGAGCCGCCGACCGATCTCACAGCCGACAGCGTGCGCGATGAAAAGGTGAAAGTCGTGCGCTCGCTGCGTCCGATCATCGGCGAGGACGTGGCGAAAAGTGTCGTGCGCGGTCAGTATGCCGCGGGCGCGATCAACGGCAAAAGCGTGCCGGCGTATCGCGTGGAGGAGCGCGTGAGCCCGAAGTCGGAGACGGAGACTTATGTGGCGCTGAAATTAAACGTGGATAACTGGCGCTGGGCCGACGTGCCATTTTACATCCGCGTCGGGAAAAGATTGCCGAAAGCCGGAACCGAAATCGCGGTGCAATTCAAAGCCGCGCCCGCCGTGTTGTTCGGACATGAAGCCACGACGCTCGGGCCGAACGTGCTCGTCATCCGCATTCAGCCTGACGAGGGAATCTCGCTGCGGATGCAGGCGAAAATTCCCGGCGCGGCGCTGCGGATCGAGCCGGTGAAAATGGATTTCCATTACGGCACCAGTTTCGGCAAGGCCAGTCCCGAAGCCTACGAGCGGCTGCTGCTCGACGCGATGAGCGGCGACGCGACGCTCTTTGCCCGGCGCGACGAGGTGGAGAGCGCATGGAAGTTCATCGACGCGCTCGAAGACGCGTGGCACAAGTCCGCGCACCCGCCCGAGCTTTTCGAATATCCTTCCGGCTCGTGGGGGCCGAACGAAGCGGATGAACTGCTGGAACACGACGGGCGCGCCTGGCGCAGACTCTAAATTTCAGCCACAGATGAACACAGATGAAACACAGATTCGGAAAGACGAATCTGGAACTCAGGAACACAGGAAAAGTCTTTTCTTCCTTCCTGAGTTCTTGAGTTCCAGATTTTCCGTCATCCGTGTTTCGTCCGTGGCTAAATAAAATGGCTGAAGTTGCCTCCACATTTTCCGCCGGTGTCCCCGTCGAAATCGACCGGATCGATCGCGAGTTGAAAAAGCTCTGGGAACAAAGCGACGGCGCCACCACGCGCGCGTCGCTCATCAACCTCGCGCTCTACTGCGAGGGTGCGGAGGCGATGGCTCGCAACACGGAAATGATCGCGAAGTTCACGCAGGATCACGCGTGCCGGGCCATCCTGATTTGCGCCGAGCCGGGCGCGCCGACGCTGCGCGCGCAGGCGTGGATCAACGCGCATTGCCACTTGAGCCGCGCGGGCGCGAAACAGATTTGCTGCGAGCAAATCACCTTCCTGCTCGAAGGTCCCAACACCTGCGGCCTCATCCCGAACATCGTTTTTTCGCACCTCGACTCCGACCTACCGCTCTATCTCTGGTGGCAGGGCGAATTTTCCGAATCGCTGGACGAGCAGCTTTGGAAATGGGTGGATCGCCTCGTCTTCGACAGCCGCGAATGGCGTGACGCGAAGCAGCAATTCGCCACGCTGCGTGACTCGCTGGCCAGCACTGGTTCACGCTTGATCCTCTGCGACCTGAACTGGACGCGCGTGCTCGCGGTGCGCCAGGCGCTCGCGCAAATGTTCGATCTTCCGGCAAACTTGTCGCACCTCCACGCCATTGAGCGCGCCACGATCACGCATGCGCCCGGCAGCCGCACGACGGCGGTGCTGCTTGCCGGCTGGTTGATGGCGCAACTGGGCTGGCGCGTGGAAAAAATCGCGCAACGCAGCTTCGACTTCGCGCAACCCGACGGCCCCGCCGTGCATCTCGACCTGCGCGAACGCGAAGGCGCGCCCATCGGCGAATGCACGCTGGAATCAAAGGAAGCATCCTTCCGCGTCGCGCGCGATGCCGGCTCCGAGTTTCTCCATGCCTACGTGCGAATGCCTGACGTGCGGAAATACGATCACCTGCTGCCCGCGGGCAAAGAAGACATCCTCGATTTGCTCAACCAGGAACTAATGCGCGGCGGCAAGCACGGGATTTATCTCAAATCCCTCGCCGCCGCCGAGACGCTGCTTTAAAGCGCGACGTAGCCGCGTTCAGCGGCTGTTCCCTTCGATCAGGTCGTCGGATGCAGGGTCGCGATCCTTGCTTGGATAAAACGAAAGCGTCGGGAATAAGTCGCGTGGCGTGGGGCCTCGCGGATGGGGACGGCTTTCAAACGCGTCGGTGCCAGTCCTATGTTTCGCTTTCGCGATACGCTTTCGCGAGCAGGCTGATCGTGTGGATGACCTCGTTCGGGCGGCCGGACTCGCGCACGCCGCATTCGAGTTGCACCATGCAGCCGGGATTCGCCGTCGCGACCACGCGCGCTTTCGTCTTGTCGATTTGCGCGAGTTTGCGGTCGAGCAGTTTCTTCGACATTTCGGGCTGCGTGATGTTGTAAATGCCCGCGCTGCCGCAGCACCACATCGATTCGGGCAGCTCGACGAGTTCGAGATTCGGGATCGCCTTCAAGATTTCACGCGGCTGTTTCGTGATTTTTTGCCCGTGGCAAAGGTGACACGCCTCATGGTAGGTGACCTTGAGATTGCTGATTGCTGATTGCCGATTGCCGATTGGTTTTCGGATTCCGATTTCGCAAAGCCACTCGTGGATGTCCTTCAATTTCGCCGACCATTTTTTGGCGCGCTCCGCAAACTGCGCGTCGTCGTGCAGCAGGTGCGCGTAGTTTTTCAAATGGGAACCACAGCCCGCGGCGTTGGTGATGATCGCGTCGAGGTTCTCCAGCGAGCCGCCCGCCGCGCGTTCCATCGCGGCGATGTTGCGGCGGCACATCTCGCGCGAGAGTTCGAGTTCGCCGTTGTGCGCGTGCAGCGAGCCGCAGCAAAACTGCGCGCGCGGCGTGACGACTTCGCAGGCGTTCGCGAGCAGCACCTCGACGGTGTCGCGATTCACGTCGGGATAGACTAAATCCTGCACGCAGCCGGTGAGCATCCCGACGCGGAATTTTCGCGGCGTCTCCGGCGTTTCCACCGGCGCGATGCGGCCGTCGGAAAAGGGCACCTTCACCGTCGGCGTCAGCGGTTCGAGTTCGCGGATGGATTTCGGCAGGAGCGCCGTGAGTTTCAATCCGCGCACGAGTGCTTGCAGCCCGCTCGCCTGGTAAATCCACATCAGATAACCGATGGCGCGCAGCAGGTTCGGATTGGTGAAAATGAACTTCACGGTCGCGGCGCGGATGAACGACCGCTTCACCGTTTTCAACACGCCCGCCTGCTCGATGTCGGCGCGCGCATTCTCAAACAGCTCCGCGTATTTCACACCCGCCGGGCACGCCGTTTCGCAAGCGAGACAGCCCAGGCAAAAATACATTTCCTCCCCAACCGCCTCGGTCACGTCCATCTTGCCCTCCGCAACCTGCCGCATGAGCGCGATGCGCCCGCGCGGGCTGTTGCGCTCGAGTTTCGTCGCGTCGTAAGTCGGACACGTCGGCAGGCACATGCCGCAATGGATGCACTGCTGGACGACGGAGAAATCGAGGTGTTCGAGATAGAACGGCTTCGCGTGCCGGCCTTCGGGATTCGAGCGTCCGATGGCGAGGATGGTGTCGTTGGCTGTCTCGTTCTT
>JANXWU010000318.1 GCA_025350985.1 Spartobacteria bacterium
GCGCTCCAGCGCGAGATGACGACGGTGGTCATCCCGACCGCGCCCAACCCGATGACCGGGCTCGTGCTGGTCGTTGAAACGAGCAAGGTCATCGACAGCGCGCTCGGTCTGGATGAAGCGATGAAGCTGATCGTGTCGGCGGGCTTGGTGGCCCCGAAGAAAAAGACGCCGGTCGTTCTGGCTGAGATTGTTGGATAGAGCGGGGGAGGAAAACCCTGACCGTCAGGATAGGTGCGCAAACCGGGTGTCAGTCCCGAACTATGTGTGAACAAAATGCACGCTTCCGAGTCTAACCTAGTGTTCAGCAAAGCTCCAAAGCGGGCATGGCATCGATCCTGCTAGAGCCAAAGACCACCCTAAAGATAAACACCATGAATCACCCGATGAAAAAACACCGTAAAGTTTCACGCAACCTCAGCCTTGGAGACTTGATTCTCGCCGTGAGCAGCGTGAGCAAAAACAGTCGCGAAACCGTCGCCGCCGTGGCCGACCTTTTGGAAAGCGGCCAAGTGCGCCTGCAATCCCGCGGACATCAACTCCGCGCCCGCGTGCTCTAAACCTCGTCATTTTAAAACTCATATTCCGCCAAGCCTGCGCCACCGTCGCAGGTTTGGCGGATTTTTTTTGTCCCGACATTTTTCCCTTTCTGACCTGCGCGCCGCTTCCTATCTTCGCGCGCTGTGATTGAACGCTACTCTTTTCCAAAAATGCGCGCGCTCTGGAGCGAGCAGCGCAAGTTTGAACTCTGGCTCGAAATCGAAACCCTCGCCTGCGAGGCATTGGCCGAACTGGGCACGATCCCGCGCGAGGACGCAAAGGCGATCCGCGAAAAAGCGCGCTTCGATATTGCGGGCATCAACGAAATTGAAAAGCGCACGCACCACGACGTCATCGCCTTTTTGGAAAACGTTGCGGGCTACGTCGGCCCCGCTGCGCGCTGGATTCATCAGGGTTTGACGTCGTCGGACATTCTCGACACGACGCTGGCCGCGCAGATGAACGAATCCTGCGCGCTGCTGCTCGACGACCTCATGCGGCTGCGCGAAGTGGTCGCCAAAAAAGCGCTGGAATTCAAAGACACGCCGATGATTGGCCGCAGCCACGGCATTCATGCCGAGCCGATCACCTTCGGCCTAAAAATGGCCTTGATGCACGACGAGTTTGGCCGCTGCATCGAGCGGCTCACGCAGACCCGCGAGCGCATTCGCGTGGGAAAACTAAGCGGCGCGGTCGGCACGCACGCACACCTCGACCCGCGCGTGGAGGCGAGTGTTTGCGCAAAGTTAAACCTCATCCCCGCGACGCTCTCCACGCAGGTCGTGCAGCGCGACCGGCACGCGGAATTCATGACCACGCTGGCCCTCATCGCGTCGAGCATCGACCGCTGGGGCACCGAGTTGCGGCACTTGCAGCGGACGGAAGTTTTGGAGGTCGAAGAATTTTTTCAACCCGGCCAAAAAGGCAGTTCGGCGATGCCGCACAAGCGCAACCCGATCACCGGCGAACGGCTCTGCGGGCTGGCGCGAGTGATTCGCGGCAATGCGATGGCCGCGCTGGAAAACGTTGCGCTCTGGCACGAGCGCGACATCTCGCACAGCAGCGTCGAGCGCATCATTTTGCCCGACTCCTGCACGCTGCTCGACTACATGCTCGTCACTTTGACGAAGCTCGTTGATCGCCTGCTGGTCTATCCGGAAAACATGCGGCGCAATCTCGAAATCACCAAAGGCCTCTACTTCAGTCAGTCGATTTTATTGAAGCTCACCGAGAAAGGTCTCGCCCGGCAAACCGCCTACGAGGCCGTGCAGCGGGCGGCGATGAAAACCTGGCAGGGCGAAAAATCGTTGCAGGAAAATCTCAAAGCTGAGCCGGAAATCACCGGGCAGCTCAGCGAAGCCGAGATCGACCAACTCTGCTCGCTGGACATCCATTTTGCGCATGTGGACGAGACGTTCAGGCGTCTGGGAATTGTGCCGCCGTCGAATTGATTTCCGCCCGTTGCGCCGACTTGCCACTTTCAAAAAATTCATTCCGCGATACTTTCGCTGCCTCATCGAAATCGGGTCTGATCATGGTTAAAAAATCTCTTACCTTTCTCGTCCTCGCCGGGCTCGCGTGCTGTTTTGGCTCCTGCAAAAAATTCCGCAAAACTCCAGCCGCCGACGCGCAGCCCACGCCCAAGCAAGTCGCCACCGCCGTCGCCGCAGCCGCGCCCACGCCGGCCCCGAAGCCGAAATTCGCGCTCGACCAAAGCTCGCGCGTGATCGTTTTCTGCTACCACCGCGTGGTGCCGACAATCAAGCGACCGGACACCGAAATCACGCCCACCGCGTTCGAGGAGCAGATGAAAAAGCTGAAGGAAGCGGGCATCACCGTCATTCCGATGCAGGACTTTCTCGCGTGGCGTCGCGGGGAGAAAAACATTCCGGCAAAATCGGCGGTCATCACGCTCGACGACGGCTGGAAATCGCAATACGACACCGCGTGGCCGATCCTGAAAAAGTTCGATTACCCGTTCACGCTTTTCATTTACCCCGGCTTCGTCAAAGGCGGCCACTACTCGGGCGGCGAGTCGCTCTCGTGGGAGCAGCTCAGTGAAATGCGCGACGCGGGTGCCGACATCCAAGGTCACTCGTACTCGCATCAAAGCCTGAAAACCAAACCGAAGGGCACTGGCCGAAACGCGCAACTCGCGCAATTCGCGACCTACGAGGACTGGCTGAAATACGAATTGATCGACTCGAAAAAATTGATCGAGGAAAAGCTCGCGGTGAAGGTGAACACGCTCGCGGTGCCGTACGGACTTTACAATCAGCAGGTCAAGGACATGGCGATGAAAGCGGGCTACGAGGCGGTGTTCACGGTGAACCCGATCGTCAATAATTTCGGCACGGCGATGGACGCGCTGGGTCGCTACGCGATTGAGGCGAACAAGCCGCAGACCTTCGCGCAGGCGATTTCCTTCCCCGGCAGCCCGAGCAGCGCGTTCGCGGCGACGGCCATCGCGCCCTCGTCCTCGGCCACGATGGAACCGGCTGACGGCTCGACGATTTCCGAGCAAAAGCCGACGATCAAAGCGGACATCTCCGGTCTTGGCGACGTCGATGCGAAAAGCGTGGAGGTCCGCGTCAGCGGTTTTGGTTTGGTGCCGTCGAAATTCGACGCGGCCACGAAAACGGTGTCGGCCCAGATGAACCAAAAATTTCGCGACGGCTCCTACACCGTCATCGTTTCAGCAAAAGCCGGCGCGCGAAAAGTCGAGACCCGGTGGAGTTTCACCGTGGATTCCGGCGCGAAATCCGCGGCCAAGCCAGGGACCAAGCCGACGGGCAAGGACAAGAGCATGGTCGATGTGGTCGGCTCCTAAATTGTCGCGTTTGCCAGCCTCATGTTTTCCCAGCTCTCCGACAAACTTCAGGACATCTTCAAGGATCTCCGTGGTCACGGCACGATCAGCGAGACGAACATCAGCGACGCACTGCGCGAGGTGCGGATGGCGCTGCTCGAAGCCGATGTCGATTTCCAAGTCGCGAAGGATTTCATCGCGCGGGTCCGGACAAAGGCGCTGGGTGAGGATGTGCTGCGCAGCGTTACGCCAGGACAGCAGATCGTTAAAATTTTCCACGATGAACTGACCGCGCTGCTCGGCGGCGATGCGTCGCCGCTGGCGATGGAAAAGGGCACGCGCATCCTCGTCGTCGGCCTCAACGGCGCGGGCAAAACCACGTCGTCCGCGAAGCTCGCCAACTATCTGAAAAAGCAGGGGCGCTCCCCCGCGCTCGTCGCGCTCGACTTGATGCGCCCCGCTGCCATCGAGCAACTCGCCACGCTCGCGCGACAAATCGACGTGCCCATTTTCACGCCATCATTGGAGGAAAAGGACGTGCTGCGCGCGGCGAAAAATGCGCTGGAGTGGGCAAGGGAACAGAGCGCGTCGATCCTCATTTTCGACACGGCGGGGCGTCAGGAAATCGACGAGCCGCTGGTGCAGGAACTCCGGCGTGTGCGCGAGTTTTTGCAACCACAGGAAGTGTTGCTCGTGGCCGATTCGGCCACTGGCCAGCAGGCGGTGAGCGTGGCGAAACATTTCCACGAGGCGCTCGACATCAGCGGCATTGTTTTGACCAAACTCGACGGCGACGCACGCGGCGGTGCGGCCCTCTCGATGCGCCAGGTGACGCAGCGTCCGATCAAGTTCGTGGGCCTCGGTGAAAAACTCGATCAGTTCGAGCCGTGCATTCCCGACCGGCTCGCGGGGCGGATTCTCGGGATGGGCGACGTTTTGAGCCTCGTCGAAAAAGCCGCAGCCGCCATCGACGAGGAGGACGCGAAGCGGATGGAGCACAAGCTGCGCACCGCCAGCTTCGACTTCAACGACTTCCTCGATCAGTTCAAAATGATGAAGAAGCTCGGGCCGCTCGAAAATATACTTGGCATGTTGCCGGGGATGAGTAACCTGAAAGGCTTTTCGGTTGACGAGAAACAGCTCAAACGGGTGGAAGCAATCGTGCTTTCGATGACGTCCGACGAGCGCGCGAAGCCCGAGCTTCTCAATGCGCGCCGCCGGCAACGGATCGCCCGGGGGAGCGGCCAGACCGTCACCGACGTGAATGAACTTCTGCACCGGTTCACCCAGATGCGGAAGATGATGAAAAACATGGGCAAGTTTAAGAAAATGATGATGACCAAGCCACGCGGCGCCGGATTTCCCGGCAGCCCGCGCGGATAGCTTTTCGTTTTCAAAACACCCGCTCCAACCCGCCGCCCACACTTTTATGGTATCCATCCGACTCCGCCGCGAAGGCTCACTGAACAACCCTTACTATCGCATCGTCGTGACCGACAGCCGCGCGCCGCGCGACGGGAAATACATCGAGCAGATCGGCACCTACGATCCGAAGAAAAAGGACAAAAATTTTGCCCTCGCCCTCGACCGCGCCGAATACTGGATCAGCAAAGGCGCGAAGCCGAGCGAAACGGTGGCGAGCTTCGTGAAAAAATCGCGCAAGGCTGCCGGCGCGGCGAAGTAGCACAGGCTTCCAGCCTGGGTGCATCTGCGGAGACCTTTTCCGGTGTTGTCACGTTGGAACTTTGAGGAGATGGAGATCACGCGCCGTGGAAGAATTTCTCGAATACGTCATCAAACTGCTCATCGATTATCCCGATGAGATGATTCTCACGCGCGTGGATTCGCCGCGAAAAATCACGTTCCTGCTCCGGGTGCGGCAGAGCGACGTCGGCAAAGTCATCGGCAAACACGGCCACACCATCGCCGCCATCCGCGACCTGCTGAATGCCGCCGCGAGCCGCCATGATCAGCGTGCCTCGCTAGAGATTGTTGAGGAACGGGCCGCCTGAGTGAAAAAGTCGCGCGCGGCTACTTCAAGTCCAAGTCCGCCGGCTTCACGCCTTTCTTGAAGCTACCAAAACCGAACGCCAGCGGTTTGTATTCCCCCACGAGTTCAACATTCGCCTTTTCCGGCACCTTCAAGCCGGTCAATTGAAACGCCGCGTTGACCAGCAGCCGACGCAGAGCGTCGTTGGTCAGGTCAGTCGAAGATCCCATCGTCGTCGCAAATGCCTTGCCGGTTTTCCCGCCGGGAAGCTGATAACTCTTCGTCCACGCCACCGGCATCATTGGATTGTTTTTCGCACCTG
>JANXWU010000352.1 GCA_025350985.1 Spartobacteria bacterium
CCGACGGCGCTCGTGCTGAACATCCTCGTTGCGAGCATCGGTGCGACGCAATTTTACCGCGCGGGACATTTCTCGTGGCCGTTGTTCTGGCCGTTTGCGGCGCTGTCCGTGCCCGCCGCGTTTCTCGGCGGTGCTCTGCATGCGCGCGCGGATGTTTTCAAAATCCTCGTCGGGACGGTGCTGCTGCTTTCGGCGGCGCGATTTTTTTTCAATCAGCGTGAAGCCGATGAGACGGCACCGCCGGCGGTTCCGGTCGCGCTCGGCATCGGCGGGGCTCTGGGACTGCTCTCCGGTCTCACCGGCACCGGCGGCGGAATTTTCCTCACCCCGCTGCTGCTGCTCTGCCGCTGGGCGCGCACGAAACAGGCGGCGGCCGTCTCCGCGCTTTTCATTCTCGTCAACTCCATCGCGGGCCTCGCCGGCTTCGTCGGAAATCAAAACCCGGTGCCTGCGGTGGCCTGGCCGCTGGCGGCATGCGCGGTCGTGGGCGGCGTGGCCGGGTCGTATCTGGGCAGCCGCCATTTTCCGGCGCGCACGATCCAACTTCTGCTCGCGTGCGTGCTGGTCATCGCCGGGGCGAAACTGATTCTCACGCGTTGAAACGCCCGCGCGGCGTCCCGCAAAAACTTCTCCGCTCCCCGCGCCTCCGCGTCTAATTTGCCCCCGCATGAACGACACCATCGCCGCCGTCTCGACACCCTTTGGCGAGGGAGCGATTGCCGTGGTCAGACTCAGCGGGCCGCGCGCTGTCGCCGTCGCCGACGCCATTTTTTCGTCCAAAAAAAAGGCCGGTGAGCTTCCGTCCCGCGTGCAGCAATATGGCAAGATCATCGAAGACGGGCGCGTCATCGACGACGTGCTCCTCAGCGTCCATCGCGCGCCCGCGAGCTACACCGGCGAGGACGTGGTCGAGATCAATTGCCACGGCGGCATTCTCGTCACGCGGCGCGTGCTCGACGCCGTGATCGCGGGCGGTGCGCGCGTGGCCGAGCCCGGTGAGTTCACGCAGCGCGCTTTTTTGCACGGGAAAATGGATCTCACGCAGGCCGAGGCGGTGATGGATTTGATCCGCGCGCAAACCGATTTGGCGTTGCGCGCGGCCACCGAGCAACTCGAAGGTCGGCTCGGCGCGCGCGTGCGCGAAATCCGCGAACTGCTGCTCAACCTGCTCGCGCACATCGAGGCATTCATCGACTTTCCGGACGAGGACATCGACCCGGACACCGGCGCGACTTTGCTGAAACATCTCGACGACGCGCGCGAAAAAATCGCGGCGCTCCTGCGCACCGCCGACCAGGGAAAAATCCTGCGCGAAGGCGTGCGGACGGTGATCGTCGGCGAGCCGAATGTCGGCAAATCCAGCCTGCTCAACGTGCTCCTCGGCTACGAGCGCGCGATCGTGAGCGCGCTTCCGGGCACGACGCGCGACACGATCGAGGAAGTCATCAACCTGCGCGGCATCCCGCTGCGGCTCGTGGACACCGCGGGCTTGCGCGAGTCCGAAGACGCCATCGAACGGGAAGGCATGGCGCGCACTTTGCAGCACATCGAACGCGCCGATTTAGTACTGCATCTCGCCGACGGCAGCGAGCCGCGAAGGCAGGCGGCATGGGCATCGGCGGGGGATGCCCATCGCCCCGAGCTTTTGATTTTAAACAAACGCGATCTCAGCGAACACGCGAGCTGGACCGGGGTGGAGGGCGTGCGCATTTCCTGCCGCACCCTCGAAGGAACAGATCAACTGGCGGATGATATTTTTCGCCGCGTCATGGGCGGTGGCGTCGCGCTCCGCGATTCCTCCATCGCGATCAATGCACGCCATCAAGCCTGCCTGAAAACAGCCGCGCAATTTGCGGACGCCGCACGCTCAGCGCTCACCGGCGGCCTCTCCGCCGAGTTCATCGCCATTGAAGTCCGCGCGGCCCTCGATGCCGTCGGCGAGGTCGTCGGCAAGGCGGACACCGAAGAACTGCTCGGCAAAATCTTCAGCAACTTTTGCATCGGAAAATGACGTAACACAGGCTTCCAGCCTGTCCCGTCGAGCAGGCTTCGAGTCTGCATTCCGGCTTGGCAGGCTAAAAGCCCGCCTGACAAGACAGGCTGGAAGCCTGTGTTACGATTTCCAGATTCCCATGCCAGGTTTTTACCGGAACATTCTGAAGCCGCTGCTCTTTCGGCTCGACCCCGAGACCGCGCATCACGTCGCCATGACGGCGCTCGCGCGCATCGCGCAAAACCGCCTTTTGCTCAGCCTGTTTCCGCGCGGAGATTTTCCCAAACTGACTCGCACCGTGTTCGGCCTCACGTTTCCGAATCCAGTCGGCCTCGCGGCGGGCATGGACAAAAATGGCGTTGCCCTGCCCGCGTGGGCGGCGCTGGGATTTGGCTTCGTCGAAGCGGGCACGGTCACGGCCCAAGCGCAGCCGGGAAATCCCAAGCCGCGCCTTTTTCGCCTGCCCGAACAGCGCGCGCTCATCAACCGGCTCGGGTTTAACAACGACGGAGCGGATGCCGTGGCAGCGCGGCTGCGGCGGGTGCAGCAGGCGGGCCGCTGGCCGAAGATTCCGGTCGGGATCAATTTGGGGAAATCGAAAATCACCCCGGTCGAGGAGGCGGCGGCGGATTACGTTTATTCATTCGAGCGGCTGTTTGCGTTTGGCGATTACTTCGTGCTCAACGTCAGCTCGCCGAACACGCCGGGCTTGCGGACGCTGCAAAGCCGGGAACCGCTGGATGAACTTTTGCGCGAGGTGCAGAAGAAAAACGCCGAACTCTCCACGTCCGACGCCGGCGAGGTGCGGATGAAACCGCTCTTGGTAAAAATCGCGCCCGACCTCGAGTTTTCACAGATTGAGGAGATTCTCGATCTCGTAAAAATTCACCGCGTCGCCGGCATCATCGCCACGAACACGACGCTCGACAAATCGTCGCTGCCGGAGCGCTGGCACGGCGAAGCCGGCGGATTGAGCGGTCGTCCGCTGCGCCGGAAATCGACGCGCATCGTGGAATTTATCGCGACGCGCACCCGCGTGCCGATCATCGCGGTGGGCGGTATTTTCGACGCGGAATCGGCGTGGGAGAAACTGGATGCCGGCGCGACGCTGCTGCAAATTTACACCGGTTTTATTTACCGCGGACCGGGACTGGTGGCTGAACTTTGCGAAGCCTTGACCGAACCGCTGTTACATTGAAGCGGCTCGTGATTGCCTTGATCGCCGGGGCTCTCGGCTCATCTGGCTTGTTTCGGCTTGAGAAAATCCTGCCTCCTTTCAATGGAGACTCACCTCCCCCGTTCCCAGTTGGCTCCGACGGAAACCCCGGCCCATCACGCGGGCGACATTTGACCGCACCCGGCGATTCTGTTTCACTCCCGCCTCACTATTCCTACGCATCCCATGTCCACCGAATCCACCGCCCTCGCAGGCGACAAAATCTCTATTTCCAACGGCAAGCTCAACGTGCCGAATCAGCCGATCATTCCTTTCATCCGCGGCGACGGGACGGGGCCGGACATCTGGGCGGCAAGCGTGCGGGTGTTCGACGCCGCAGTGGAAAAAGCCTACGGCGGACAGCGCAAGATCGCGTGGCAGGAGGTGTTCGCGGGGCAGGCGGCGAAGGACAAATTCGACAACTGGCTGCCGGATGAAACGGTTGAGGCGTTTCGGGATTATCTGGTCGGCATCAAGGGGCCGCTGACGACGCCGGTGGGCGGCGGCATCCGCTCGCTGAACGTGGCGCTCAGGCAGATGCTCGATCTCTATGTCTGCCTGCGCCCGGTTCAGTATTTCACCGGAGTCCCCTCGCCCGTGAAGCGGCCGGAGTTGGTGAACATGGTCATCTTCCGCGAGAACACGGAGGACATTTACGCGGGCATCGACTGGCAGCCCGGTTCGGAACTCGCCGCAAAATTTCTCGCGTGGCTGGAAAAAGAATCGCCGAAAGATTTTGCGAAAATCCGTTTTGGGACGGCGCAACAAAACGCGGAGTTCATCGCCGCAGCCATGCCGGGCGAAGCGGAGGACGACGACCGCAAAGTCAATGTCGGCGTCGGCATCAAGCCGGTGAGCAAGCTCGGCACGCAGCGACTGGTTTACGCGGCGCTGGAATACGCCATCACGCAAAAGCGCAAAAGCGTCACGCTGGTTCACAAGGGGAACATCATGAAATTCACTGAGGGCGCGTTTCGCGATTGGGGCTACGAACTCGCGCGCACGGCCTTCGGTGCGGAGGAAATCGACGGCGGCCCGTGGTGCAAAATCCCCGAAGGCAAACGCGGCGCGGGCCTCGTGATCAAGGACTCCATCGCCGACATCGCGCTCCAGCAGGTGCTCACGCGCCCGACGGATTTTGAAGTGATCGCGACGCTGAACTTGAACGGCGACTATCTCTCGGACGCGCTGGCAGCGCAGGTCGGCGGCATCGGCATCGCGCCGGGTGGGAACATCAACTACATCACTGGCCACGCCATTTTCGAAGCGACCCACGGCACCGCGCCGAAGTACGCGGACAAGGATATGGTGAACCCCGGCAGCGTGGTGCTGTCGGGCGAAATGATGCTGCGCTATCTCGGCTGGGTGGAAGCCGCCGATTTGATTCTGAAAGGCCTCAACGGCGCGATCGGCTCGAAGAGGGTCACGTATGATTTCGCGCGGCAGATGCAAGGCGCGACGGAGATCAAGTGCTCCGCGTTTGGCGAAAACATCATCGCGCACATGTGAAAAATGAGGATGGAGGCGGAAGGATGAATCCTGCCGCGGTGCGCACGCTCGACCTTTCCATCCCTCCGCCTTCTTCCTTCATCCTTTCATGAATTACCCCACGCCGTGGCAGCGCAAGACGATCTGGAACGCGCTGACGTTTCTGGCCATCGTCGCCATCGGTGCAGTGGCCGTGAAGCTGATCTGGTTGTTCGCGCAGGTGGTCAAGTTTCTTCAGCCAATTCTAATTCCCTTCGCGGTCGCTGGCGTGCTGGCCTATCTGCTTGATCCCGTCGTTTCGCGGATGATGCGCGGCGGGCTGTCGCGCCAGCGGGCGGTCATTTGCGTGTTCGTAATCGTCTCACTCGGACTGGCGGCGATCGCGGTCTGGGTGGGGCCGGCGCTGGGACGCGAGACTGCGGTGGCGGCGCGCAAGGTTCCGAAATATGCGATGGACGCGAAGGAGTTGGTGATTGGATTCGCGCGGAATATTCAGCAGAAATACCACATCCGCCTTTTGCCCGGTCAGCCGGAAAAAGGCGACACGCCGGCGGCTGGAAGTGCGACTGATAAGGCCTCGCCGACACACAAATCCCCACTCCAAAAAAAGCCGGCGGCACCCGAGACTCCGACCGAAAGCGCGCCCCCTCCGAACAGCGACGACCCCGACGCCGACCCCACGATTTTCGAGAATCCCAAACCCGGTGCCACCGATCCCACGCCCGAGTTTTACCGGGAATACGACGTGCAGCGATTGCTCTCCGGCGACTTCGCCGGCTGGCTCGGCAAGGAACTGCCCGTCATCATTCGCAACACCTGGCGCTTCGTCATCACCAGCGTCGGCGGCTTTCTCGGCATCTTCGGCTTTCTCCTCAGCTTCATCATCGTGCCGCTTTACCTGTTTTATTTTCTCACCGAGAGCGCCGAGATCTCCCGCTCGTGGTCCGACTACTTGCCGCTCCGTGCGTCGCATTTCAAAGACGAAGTCGTCGGCACGCTCACGGAAATCAACGGCTACCTCATCGCGTTTTTCCGCGGGCAACTGCTCGTCAGCCTCATCAACGGCACCGCCACCGGCATCGGGCTCGTGTTTGTCGGACTGGACTTCGGCGTGCTCATCGGACTGTTGCTGTGCGTGCTCGGATTGATCCCCTACCTCGGCATCACGCTCGTGTGGATTCCGGCGGTGATCATCGCTGCCGTGCAGGGCGGGAGCTGGCTCATCCCGGCCTCGCCGTGGTGGGTGATGCCGCTCGTCGTCACCGGCATCTTCATGTTCGTGCAGCAATTCGACAGTTGGATTGTCACCCCGAAGATTGTCGGCAACTCGGTC
>JANXWU010000358.1 GCA_025350985.1 Spartobacteria bacterium
CGTTTACTTCGATCTGGAAACGCAGCGCACCGCCAACGACGCGGGGGGCTGGGACAAAAAGCGCGACATGGGCATGTCGCTGGGCGTCACCTACTCGACCGCGACCGGCGAGTATCGCGTCTTCAATGAAAAGCGCGTGAACGAACTGATCGACCAGCTTTTGCGCGCCGATTTGGTGGTTGGTTTCAACGTGATCAACTTCGATTACGAGGTGCTGATGGGTTACACCGTGCTCGACCTGCCGCACCAGTGCCGCACGCTCGACATGCTCGTGGAGATCGAGAAAAAACTCGGCCATCGGCTCGGCTTGGACGCGCTGGCAAGTGCCACGCTCGGCGTCGGAAAAACGGGCGACGGCCTCGACGCAATCCGCTGGTGGCGCGAGGGGCGGGTGCTCGACATTGCCGAGTACTGCTGCTTCGACGTGAAATGCACGAAGCTCGTCCACGAATACGGATCGCAACATCGGAAGCTGCATTTCAACGACCGCTTCCAGCAGAAACGCAGCGTGGAAGTGGAGTGGAGTTAGACCGCTCGCCGCCTTTTCTCCAGCGTCGGCTTTTTAACGCATCCGCTGTTTCGCCAGGGCGAACACGGCATCGAACATCGTCTCGGTCAGCTTGCCGGTTTGCGTGTTTTGACGACTCGGATGGAAGCTGGAAACCAAGACGGGACCGCGCTCGCCCAGCTCATGCGCAAGGCAGTGCCCAAAGCGCGGAAGTGGCTTGGGCAGCGGATTCCCAAGCCGTCGCCACGTTTTCAAAAAGACCGTGAAGGCAATCCGCCCGAGCGCAATCACCACCCGCAGCTTCGGTGCGAGAAGACGAAGTTCATCGACAAGAAAATCGTTGCAATTCGCGATCTCGTCCGGACGCGGGCGGTTGTCCGGCGGCGCGCAGTGGATCGCCGCCGTGATGCGGCAGTCGTGCAAAATCAGCCTGTCCCCACGGCGTTCCCACGTCGGCTGATTGGCCCACCCCGCTTTGTGCAGCGCCCGATACAACCAGCGGCCCGACGAGTCGCCCGTGAACATCCGTCCGGTCCGATTCCCGCCGTGCGCCGCCGGCGCGAGGCCGACGATGAGCAGCCGCGCGTCTGACGTGCCCAGACTTGGCACGGGCCGGCCCCAGTATTCCCACTCTCGAAACTCGCGCTTTTTTTCCCGCGCCACGCGTTCGCGATATTCCACGAGCCTTGGACAGCGCACGCACCGCACGATGCGTTCGTTGATTGAGTCCAAAGGTTGCACCGGGTTCATCGGCCAAAGTAAGTCCGCATCAACCTGATCACGTTTCGGGAATCGCCTCCACGATCTGCTTTACCTTTTCCCGAATCAATTGGTGAAAGCCCGCCTCTTCAGTTGCGGTCCCTTTTTTCGGCGCGGGCATCTGGGTGAAAAGCACCCACACCACCTGCTTCCGAAAATCAATTCCGCACGCGGTGCCGCTCGATCCGGTGTGACCGATATTCATGCGCTCCTTACCTTTGCCAATCAAACCCAGCGACCATCCCAAACCGTAACCCGTATGCGACCACTCGGGGGGCCGGTGCATCGAACGAACGGCGTCCGCTGGAACAAGCTGCTCCTCGTGCCACTGCCCGTGGTCGAGATGCAGCAGTAAAAACTTCGCCAAGTCCGCGGGTGTGCTGACCAGGCTGCCGCCGTAGGTGACGTAAGTCGTCGCGTTTCGTTCGCGCGGCGGTCGCGTGCTGGTGACGATGCCTTTGGCCGTCAGGTTGTAGGATTTCGGCACGTCGGCGCGCGCTTTTTCGTCCGGTCGAAAAGTAGTTTGGTCCATGCCCAGCGGCTTCAACACACGCTCGGTGAGTTGTTCCTCAAAACTCCGTCCCGTCGCCACCTCGACCGCACGCACGGCGATGTCGTAGCCCGAGCCGCTGTAGCCGAATTTTGCGCGCGGCTCCCACGCCAGCCCGGTTTCGCTGAGCCGCTTGACGACATGGGCCAGCGTGACGTCCGGGCGGTTCGACCACTCGCGCAACCACGGGCGACCCTGCGGCGATTCATCCACGGGCGCGCCGCCGGTGTGCGACAGCAATTCGCGAATGGTCGGCGCACGCGACGCTTCCATACCGGAGTAAAGTTTTACCCCGCGAAATTCTGGCAGCCACTTGCTCACGGGCTCGTCGAGCGAAACCCTGCCATCGGCGGCGAGCGCGACGATGCCGGTGGCGACAATCGGCTTGGTGATCGAGGCGATTCTTACTGCGTCCGTGATTTTGAAAGGGCGTTTCTTCGCGATGTCGGCCCAGCCGAAGCCTTCGGCGAAAATCACTTCGCCGTGATGCACGAGCAGCAACGATCCGCCGGGGATGCGCTTCTGCTCCACTTGATCGGCGAGCAGCGCCCGCAGTTCGTCCCGCGCTGAAACCGGCAGACCGTGCTTTTCCCAATCGCCTTGCGGGAGCTCTCCCAGACCCAGGGCACGCACACCCGCCGCGAGCAGAATCGAGAGCGAAGCGAGAACCAGGTTGGCCATCGGTGATCTGTTTCTGTTTTTAAAAAAGTCAGCCCAGGGCATCGTCTCGCTTACTCATTCGGTGGCGCGAGTTCGCGGGAATCGGCACCGTGCGTTTCGCTCAAGACGAGAACGGCCAGACGATCGACGGAGCCAAGTTCGGACGGCGTGAGCATCTGGTAATCCAACCCACCCGCCCCCGCCGCGCGCGGTTGCGGGAGTGGCACCGCATGCACCTCGCTTGAGTTGAGGCTCGCGTAGTCAAACTTCCCGCGCAGATCAGTATAGCCGTCCTTGTAAAAGCGGATCGTCCCGTTTTTCAGGCGGGCGTAAACTTTCACGTACGCTCTGGCCACCGGCTTGCCTTGGGCCGCGTCGCGCAGTTCCAGTCGTCCGTAGTTTTCCGCCACGTCGAGTTTGAAACTGTGCGCGTGATACGCCTTCGCTTTGCGCTGACCCGCACCGAGGATTTCCACGAGCACATTGGCCCGTGCAAACTCCGCCGGCAGCGGCACGTCGAGCGCCCCCTGCCCTTCCTTCAATTCGGTGCGCGCGCTTTTCGTCGGTTTGATGATGGAAAACCGACCCGGGTCCTGCGTCGCAAACGGACTGCTGCTGAACAGAAACTCCGGATCCATCAGGTAATAATTGATCGTCACTTCGCGCAGGTTGCTCCACGTCAGCGCGATCGTTTTGTTCTCCACCTTGAAATCAAACGACGGCTCGGTCGCCGCTAGCGCAGCCTGATCCGTCTTCGCTTTCTGGTCCGCGGGGGCCGCCGCATGTTTGCCCTCGATCTCGTCGAGTTGTGTCGCCACCTCGCGGAAAAGTTTGCGCCAGCGCTCGACGGGGTGTTGCGCGTACGTCGCCGCGATTTTGCGCGCGTCCGCCAGTTGCTCCTCATAAAACGCCGCGTAACACCGGAAGTAATCGTGCTGCAATTTCACCGGCAGCGCCGCCGCGTCGATCGTGTGAAAGCGCGCGAGCGCCTCCTCCACCCGATCTTGCAGGAAGAGGTAATAAACCACGCTCATCGAGTCGGTCGCGTCGAGCGCAGGCTTGTGCGCGAGGATGTCCATCAAGTGCTGATACTGTCCGCGCAGCACGCGGTTCGGAATGCGGTTCTCCGCGCCGATGCGGTGCGCCCGCTGATTCACCAACGGCGAATATTCCAAGTGTTCGTAAGCGCGCCGCTCGATCGGATCGATGGTCACAATCTTGGACCCGAGCCACGATCCGCACTGCGCGAGGAAATCGTCGCGATGCCGCAACCACTCGCGCAGCGCGGCGGGATCGTTGTGGAAAACGGCGTACGACCAGAGCACATCGTGATAGACGTGCCGCTGCGAGAGCGCGCCGATCAGCTTGCGGAAAAAATCGCCACTCGCCCGCGCCCGCCACGCGATGCGTTCCAAGTCCAGCCGCTCGAGATTATGCTGGTCGAGAAACGCGAACACTTCCACGTCGCTGCCATATTGCGACACGTAATCCCACGACGCCGTGTCCACTTTGGAAAGCTGCCGCACGACCGTGAACGAAAACGGCTTCCCCGCGCCCACCGTCTGCTCCGCCTTCGCCACATGCACCGGATAATGCGGCAGCGCCTTCTCCGCCGGAGTCGGGAAATAGAAATAGTACTCGAAGGTTTTCGTCGTGTACGGCTCCAGGCGCAGCCGCTTGCTGTCGGTCGCCTTGCTCCCGAGCACCGGCAGCGCGCCGTGCGGGATTTGTAAAAGCAGTGCCAGCTTCTGCGGCGAGGACGTGGGATTGGTCACGACGACATTCGCGCCATAAACCACCCCGGCGAGAAATTCCTCCGTCACGTATTTGTCGAAGCGCTCGTTGCCTTCCTCGCGCTGCCGGTCGTTGTGACGGAAAAAGTTTTCCGTCACGAGCAACTCGCCCTGCCGGGGCGCGGCGGCCGAGGGTTTGATTTGTTTGTGGAAGGCAATCAGCGGCCCGCCCGCGACGAGGGCAAACTGTCCGCCGTCCATTTTCGTCGCGTGCTTCGCCGCCTCGAACGGCAAATCCAGGACGCCCAGCGCGAGCATCATTTCCGAAAAGCGCCCACTGGTCTCGGCGATGTTCGGCGAGAGAAACGGAGCCTTGCCGTCCCATGCCGAGAAGTCCCGCCAGAAGGCATTGATCGAAATCAAACCCGCGTCCTGCTGCGCCATCGGCAGCTTGTAGTAGTTGTTCTCCGCCCACTCTTTTGTCGGCCCGAGCGCCCGGAAAAACGGCCGCACCTCGCCGCGATCCTTCAGCGCTTCCTCGGGCGCGAAATAATAGGCTTCGCCCGCTTTCTGCAATTGCTCGGACACTTCCCGATCCCCGGTGGCGAGCATCTTTCGCCGATCGCCCAGCTTGCCCTCTTTTTCGTCACGCTTGTCCGCGTCCAGCAATTCGAGTGAGTTCCACTGCTTTTTCGCGAGATCCTTTCCAGTCTCAAGCCGCAACATACGGGTTTCGTTTGTCACGGCGCCCGCCGCTCTCGCCGCCGGTGCCATCGGTGCCGCCGCCGTCGCCAGTCCCAAATCTAACTCGCGCACCAGCCTGAAGTTATTCGCCAGTTCCGACTTCTCCTTTTCAAATAATTTCACATCCTCCGTTTCCATCAACGCGCGCCCGCGCAGCGCCGTCTCAAAGAGCGTGTCCTCGCGTTCGGGATTGGGCGGCAGCAACTCCCACAACTCGCGCAGATGCCGCGCCGCCGCTGCCGCCTCGCCCGGAATTTTTTGGGCGAGCAGCGCGCGTTCGGCGACGTTCAACCGCGCGAACGCCCACGGCTCGAGATGACGCCGCAAATCCGCCCCGAGCAGATAATCGTCCATGAATGTCTTGTCCTTTTTGTTCCGCAAATACGGCGCGATCACCTGCTGAAAAAAAGCCGGGTCTTTGCGCGAGAGGAAAAAGTTCAGCTCGTGACAGGCGAACTCGGAATACTTCGTCCGCTTCTCCTCGTCCTTGAGCTTCGGCCATTGCAAAACCCACGCGAACGTCGCGAGGTTGGCGTCGTGGCTGAGCGTCGTCAGCAGCGCGTGGATGGACGCGAGCGTGTCGTAAGTTTCCAGCTCGCTCGTGACGATGTCCGGAATCGTCAGCGACTCGCCCGCGCGCAGCACGCTCACTTCCTTCCGCTCGCTGAACGACTTCTGCGGATCGAGATTTCGCGTCAGTCGCAAGTCCTCGAATTTGGTCGGCTGCTCCGCGAGCGAGAGCGTGCGCCACACCGCGGCGTTCAGGTCTTCGGCAAAAATCTGGACGTGCTGCCGGTCGCCGAGTTGCTTCCGGTCGAGGCGCACAAAACCATCGGCATCGGGGACCAGGTTGAAGAAGGCCGGCGCGGCGGTCGCGAGAAAATCGAGATTCGCCGAGTCGCTTCCTGCCGGTTTTGATTCGGCTGGGGTGGCGGGGCTTTTTGCCGCCGGCGCAGCTTGTCGTTCACGTCCGGCTCGTCCCGCCCCCGCAGCCTGACCCGCCGCCATTTCCATCGCTTGCAAATCGGTGGACCGCACCTCCCACGGATTGAGCAGCAAGCCCGGTCGCGGGAGCATGTTGCCGGGAAACAATTTCGCATAACGCCGTTCGAGAATGTAGCGATACTCGTCGCCGATGTTGCGTCCGGCGACGTACGCGTTCGGATATTTTCCCGGCGATTCCGTGCGCGGCTCGAAGCGCGTGAATCGCCCGAGTTCGCCGAACAATTTGTTCTCCGGGACGAAACGCGAGGCCGCCACATGCACCCGCGTGAACTTGTTCGCGTTCGCCATTTGAATGACGATGTCGTTGCCGTCTTCGCGCACGCCGGCGATTTGCAGCGGCGCGGGCGCGCGCGTTTCCAGCAGGCGATTCGGCGAGACGATCCAGTTTTGCACGCGCTCGCCCGCCGTAATGTGGATCGCGATTTCATGCGTGCCGCCATTGCGCAGCCGCAGCGAATAATCGCCGGGCGGCAAATCGAAAAGATCGAGGAACGCGGTCATGCCGACTTTTGGTTTTTCGACGTGATCGCTCCGGTCGGCGACGAAA
>JANXWU010000363.1 GCA_025350985.1 Spartobacteria bacterium
CTCGCAGCA
The DNA here is from genome assembly GCA_025350985.1 of Spartobacteria bacterium. Classification (GTDB taxonomy): domain Bacteria; phylum Verrucomicrobiota; class Verrucomicrobiia; order Chthoniobacterales; family Chthoniobacteraceae; genus JANXWU01. Next base: position 10 of record JANXWU010000363.1, read on the forward strand.
GCTTGCAGGGTTCGTAGTGCGATCCGGCAATCGTAGAAAGTCGCGACAACTCCTGGACGATGTTCGCAATCCCGAGCGTGTCCGCGTAGCGCAAAGGCCCGCCGCGAAACGGTGCCCAGCCCGTGCCCATGACCATCGCAAAATCCACGTCTTCCGCGCCGCCGAACACAATTTGTTCTTCGAGACAACGCGCCGCCTCGTTAATCATCAGCAGCACCATCCGGCGTTGCAACTCGTCGCGATTCAATCCCGCTGCCTCTCGAACACGTTGATATTTCGCGGCTGCCAGATGCACCCGCGTTTTTCGTCCCGGCTCGTGTTGGTAAAAACCGCGGCCACATTTTTTCCCGAGCCACCCGGCCTCGATCATCCTCGAAAGCACCGGCGGCACGCTCATGCGATCACCAAATGCCGAGGCGAGTTCGCCCGCCACATCGGCGGATACGTCCACCCCCACTTCGTCGATCAGACGCAGCGGCCCCATCGGCATTCCGAAGTCGAGCATCGCCCGGTCGATTTCCTCCGCGCTTGCGCCCGTCTCAAAAAGCCGGCCAGCCTCCGAGAGGTACGGGAGCAAAATCCGGTTGACCAGAAAGCCGGGGCTGTCGCGCACCGGCACGGGCAGCTTCCCGATCCGCTGCGCAAATCGCATCGCCGTTGAAACCGCTTCACTGCTCGTTTCCCGGCCCACCACGATTTCGACCAACTGCATTTTGTGGACGGGATTGAAAAAGTGAATGCCCACGACACGGGCGGGATTTTTAGTCGCGCCCGCGAGTTCGGTAATGGACAAAGCCGACGTGTTGGTAGCGAGAATCGTGTGCCCGCCGGCGAGTTCGTCGAGCCGCGCAAAGATTTTTTTTTTCAACTCCATCTTCTCGACAGCCGCCTCGATCACCAACTCGACATTTTGCAGCGACACTTCTGCCGGTGCCGGCGTGACGCGATCCATTCCATCCCTCGCTTCGAGTTTTGAAAAAACGCCGCGCTTCGTGCCGTCCGCAAACAGCTTGCCGATGTTCGCCATTCCGCGTGCCACTGCCTCCGTATTGAGGTCTCGCAGCAGCACGCGCAACCCGCGCGCACTCAACCATTGCGCAATGCCCGATCCCATCACCCCCGCGCCGATGACTGCCACGCGCTCGATCTCGGGAAGACGGCCGCCGCGACTTTCCAACACCGATGACCGGGGCAGATCGCTGCCGGTGAAGGTGCGTTTCTTCGCACGATCTTGCAGAAAATACAGCCGCAGCAAATGGCGCAGAACTTCCGATTGCGTGAGCCGCGAGATGGCGTCGCGCTCATTGGCCAGAGACGTGGATTCATCCACGCGCACACTTTCCAAAACCACGCGCAGGGCCTCCATCGGCGCGGGATAATGGCCGTGCGTTTTCTTCCACACCAGCGCCCGCGCGCGCGGCCCCGCGATGCGCGCGGCGACTTGGTTGAAGAGCCGGGCTTGCAGAAAGGAAGTGCGATGCCGGCGACGTTCACGAACTGCGCGAAGGGCGACTTCGAGCAACCTTTCGCGCGGCGCGATCTCATCAATCATCCCAGAGCGGAGCGCGCGGCGGGCGGCGCGTGTTTTGCCGTTTAAAATAACTTCAAGCGCCCCCGGAAGTCCGATCAATGCGGGCAGCCGCGTCGATCCGCCCCACGCCGGAACCAGTCCGATGCTCGTTTCCGGCAAGCCCACTTTCGTCGCGCGATCCGGCGTGGCGATTCGATATTTGCAGGCAAGCGCCAGCTCGTATCCGCCGCCCACGCAAGCGCCGTGAATGGCCGCGACGGTGGGAATTTTGAGCGAAGCGATTCGGCTGAAAACCGACTGTCCGAGCCCGATGAAACTGCGCAACTGTTCCTCGTTTAGCGTTTCGATCGAATGCAAATCCGCGCCTGCGATGAAGATCGACTTCTTGGCGCTGGAAAAAATCACGCCGGCAACTTTCGAGTCGGCGAAGATCGCGTTGAGTTGCTGGTTCAACTCTTCCAGCGTCGCGAGATCGAAGACATTGGCCGACGAATCGGGCCGGTCGAAAGTCAGCAGACAAATGTCCCCGTCGATGATTTCGCGTCGGATGTTTTGCATGAAGAGCTTGTCCGCTAAAAACGCGAAAGGACGCGAAAATCGGATCGGTTTCCCCGGTGGGTCATCGCAGGCTTGCCTTTTGTTTTTGGCGTCATTTCGCGTTTTTAGCGGACAAAAGTTTTTACATTCGTTCGAGCCAAAGCGCCGCTCCCTGTCCGCCGCCCACGCAGAGCGACACGAGCGCGCGTTTTCCACCACGGCGATGGAGTTCTTTCAATGCGGTCAGCACAAGCCGCGCGCCGGTCGCGCCGACGGGATGCCCGAGCGCAATCGCGCCGCCGTTCAAGTTGAGTTTTTCTTCAGGAACGTTGCCGAGAATTTTCAGCACAGCGAGGACCTGCGCGGCAAAGGCCTCATTGATTTCGATCACGTCGGCATCGCTGATCGAGAGCCCAGATCGCTCGTTCACTTGCTTGATCGCTCCGATGGGACCTAGTCCCATCCGCGCGGGATCGCAGCCGACGTAGGAATAGCCGAGCAGCCTGCCGAGCGGCTTGAATCCGAGCTTCGCCGCCCGCTGCTCGCTCATCACCAGCAGCGCCACGGCACCGTCGGTAATCTGCGAAGAGTTGCCCGCCGTGACCGTGCCCAGGCTTTTTTCAAACACCGGACGCAACTTCGCCAACGCTTCGATCGACTGGCCGAGGCGCGGACCGTTATCTTGCGTGATGGCTTTTCCATCGCGCGCGCGAAACACCGGACAGATTTCCTCGGCGAGCTGATCGCGGGCGGCGTTTGCCTTCGCGTGCGAGCGCAACGCAAACACGTCCTGCTGCTCACGGGTGATTCCATTTTCACGCGCGAGCAACTCCGCCGTTTCGCCCATGTTCAATCCACTCACCGGATCGCTGAGCCCGAGCTTCAGGCCGGCGCGCGGCGAGAAATCGGCGGGCCGAAATGCGCTCAACGCCGCCAGTTTTTGCGGCAGCGTTTTTGCCTTCGCGATAGCGGCAAATTTCCTCGCGGCGGATTGGGGAAAAATAAGCGGCAATTGCGACATGCTCTCCGCGCCGCCGACGATGAAAACTTCCCCGTGCCCCGCGTTCATCCGCTCGCTCGCGCTGGTGATCGCCTCGAAGCCGGAGGCGCAGTTCCGATGCACGGTCGCCGCAGGAACGTGCTGCGGAATGCCTGCGCGCAACGCGATCACGCGCGCCAGATTCATCGCCTCCGCGGGCTGCCCGACGCAGCCGAAAATCACTTCATCCACCTGCTGCGGATCGAGTCCGGTGCGAGCGAGTAAAGCCTGCACAGCCACGCGCCCAAGTTCGTCGGCGCTGCACGACGCGAGGTCGGTTCCCATTTTGCAAAATGGCGTCCGCACGCCGTCCACGATGACGAGGGATGGGCTCATGTTTGAGTCTGCACAAGGGATTCGCCTGCGGGCGCGGACTCGGCTTGCGGCCGGTGATCCACCACGCGGTCCTCTTTTAGTTTGGTGCCGATTCCGAGCAGCCGCCGCATCTCATCCGTGTTTTGAAAAACAATCTGGTTCGGGTGGATTTCCGTCGCCTCGACGAACCGGCGGTTCAGCTCTTCGCGAAACTTGGCGTCGCTTTCATTGCCGCGTTTTTCGACGTGCAAAACCAATTCGTCGCGCTCCAGCGGATCGTCGTTCGCCTTGCGCAACTCGATTTGCCACGCGCCGACGTGATCCATGTTGTCGAGGACGTGTTCGAGTTGATTGAAATCGACCAGCGTGCCCTTGAGCTTTTCCAGTCGCATTTCCTTCACGTCCGATTTACGCGAAATGCGACCGACCAGACGCGGACAACACCGCCCGCAGTGCGGACATTTTTCGTGAACGATCCCGCCGTCGATGCAATCGCCCGTGCGGTATCGCAGGACCACCGAGCCCCGCGCTTCGAGCGGCGTGAAAACGATCTCGCCGGCAGAGCCGTTTGGAACCGGCTCGCCGGTTTTGGGATCGACGATTTCGACGATGCCGAGGTCGGGGAAAAGGTGGTAGCCGCTCGGTGGCTCGCCTTCGGGCGCCGCGCATTCGGGAAAGGCCATTTTCGCTTCCGTGAAGCCGTAGGTCGCG
>JANXWU010000367.1 GCA_025350985.1 Spartobacteria bacterium
GAAACCGGCGGCAAGTTCGGCCCTTTTGAAGACCAGGTTTTCATCGGCGATCAATCCAAGTCCAACGTGATGCGCGCTTCGCTTGAGCGCGTCGGCGGAGAATATCAGGGCGCGGTTTTTGACTTTGCCGACCCGCTGCAATGCGGAGTCATTCGCAACCGCTTCGCCAGCGATGGAAGCCTGTGGATCGGCGAAACCGGACGTGGCTGGCGCTCGGTGGGCGAGAAGCTCTTCGGGCTGCAACGCATTCGTTGGGACGGCAAAACGATCCCGATGGAGATGCATTCCATCAGCCTGACCAAGACCGGCTTTCGCATCCAGTTCACCAAGCCGGTTCATCGCGACGCTGCGAGTAACCCGGCTAACTATGCGGTCAAGCACTGGGGTTATATCTATCAGGCGGAATACGGTTCGCCGAAAGTAGGGCTAACTGAATTAGCTCCAGCGTCGGTGAAGGTTGCGACCGATAACCAGTCGGTCGAAGTCGAGCTGCCGTTGGTAAAGGAGCGCGTCTATCAGTTCACGCTCAAGAACATCGCCGGTGAAGACGGCGCGCCGATGACGAATGCAACGGGCTATTACACGCTCAACCGGTTGCGCTAATGACCGGCGTGTGGTTTGAGTGCAACTAACCGGGTTCACTATCCTGTCTCAGCTCTGTGTTAAATGGGTTAAGACAGTCCTGCTTATTACCTTCTTATGAAAATCACCCGCATCCTCGCCTATCGCGTCGAGCTTCCGCTGCACGAGACGACCTATAAATGGAGCGGTGGAAAATCCGTCACGGTCTTTGATAGCACCATCGTCGGCGTGGAGACCGATGCCGGCATTGTCGGCTACGGGGAAGTGTGTCCGCTCGGGCCTTTCTACCTGCCGGCTTATGCGGAGGGCGTGCGGGCAGGGTTGCGCGAGCTTGGGCCGCATTTGATCGGTGAAGATCCGCGTCAGCTCGTAAAACTAAATCGCAAGATGGATGCCGCGCTCAAGGGCCATCCGTATGTCAAAAGCGGCCTCGACATCGCGTGCTGGGACATTCTCGGTCAATCGTGTGCGATGCCTGTGTGTGAACTGCTCGGCGGGCGCTTCGGCGAGAGCGTGCGGCTTTACCGTGCCATCTCTCAGGAGTCGCCAGAGGAGATGGCGGCAAAAGTCGCCGGTTATCGCGCGGAAGGCTACCGCCGTTTTCAGCTCAAAGTCGGCGGCGATCCGGACACGGATATCGCGCGCATTTTTACCGTCGCGGAAAAGCTCCAACCCGGCGACCGCCTTGTGGCCGATGCGAACACGGGCTGGGTGCAGCACGAAGCCGTGCGCGTCGCGAAGGCGGTGCGCGACGTGGACGTGTATATCGAGCAGCCCTGCCTCACCTATGAAGAATGCCTCGCCGTCCGGCGGCAGACACCGCATCCGTTCGTGCTCGATGAAAACATCGACTCGCTCGAAGTCCTGCTGCGCGCCAAAGCCGACTTGGCGATGGACGTGGTAAATTTGAAAATCAGCAAGCTCGGCGGGCTCACGAAAATCAAACAGGCGCGGGACCTTTGCGTGAGCATTGGCATCGCGATGACGCTCGAAGACTCGTGGGGCGGCGACATCGTCACTGCCGCCATCGCGCATCTCGCGCACAGCACGCCGGAAGAGTTTCGTTTCACCAGCACGGACTTTAACAGCTACGTGACTGTCTCGACGGCGGACGGCGCGCCACAGCGCGTGAATGGCTTCATGTCAGCGAGCACCGCGCCCGGCCTCGGCATTACGCCGAAGATGGACGTGCTGGGAAAACCCGTCGTGATCGTCTCGTGAAATCCGGCGCTTCTCGTCTCTCATGAAACCTCACTGGACCGGCGTTTTTCCCGCGATCACGACGCAGATGCAACGGAGCGGCGCGATCGATCTCGACGCGACCGCACGCCATGCGGAAACGTTGATCGCCTCGGGGGTGAGTGGCCTCGTTTTTCTAGGCTCGCTCGGCGAAAACCAACCGATGACCGGCGACGAAAAGCGGCTGGTCATCGAGGCGATGATCAAGGCTGTGAACGGTCGCG
>JANXWU010000419.1 GCA_025350985.1 Spartobacteria bacterium
GCCCTGCGTCGTTGTGGGGTGATTTCAGCCATGAGAAAAGCTCTGTTCCTGTTCGTATTGTTGTTTTTTTGCGCGCCGTTTTCCGCGAATGCGGCGGCCTCGAATGCGGCGGCGTCCATCGTGCTCGATGCCGTCAGCGGCCATGTCCTCGACGCGGCCAACGCCGACCGCAAACTCCAAATCGGCAGCCTCACCAAAATCGCCACGGCCATGGTCGTGCTCGATTGGGCGGAGACGGGAAAACACGACCTCAACGCGCAAGCCGCCGTGCCCGCGATTCCCGAGTCCCTCAGCCAAAGCAACCCGATGGAACTGCGCACCGGCGACCGCGTTTCGCTCCGCGACCTGCTCTACGCCGCGCTGATGCAGTCCGACAATATCGCCTCGCTCACACTCGCCAGCCACGTCGGCGCGACGCTTTCCGCCGGCGAAAAAGTAACGCCCGTCGAGCGCTTCGTCGCGCAGATGAACGCGCTCGCCCGCCATCTGCGCATGGACCGCACGCTCTTCGTCAACCCGCACGGCCTCGACAGCGACGAGCGCAAAGTTCCCTACTCGACCGCCGCCGACGTCGCCGCGCTCGCCCGTTACGCGATGGCCAAATCCGGGTTTCGCTTTTTCGTTTCGCAAAAGGAACGTCGCATCACCATCGCGCGGGCCACGGGCGCGCAGTTCCTCTACACGCTGCGCAACACCAACGAATTGCTCGGCGTCAATGGCATCGACGGCGTGAAAACCGGCACCACGCGCCGCGCCGGCGAGTGCGTGGTTATTTCGTCCGAGCGCCCGCCCGAGTCGGTGCAGGACGGCGCAGGATTCATCATCACTCCGCGCCGCCTCATCGTCGTGGTGCTCGGTGCGACGAATCGTTTTCAAGTCGCGTCGGCCCTGGTCGAAAGCGGCTGGAACCTGCATGAACGCTGGGTTGCGGCGGGACGGCCCGAAAAATCGCGTCGCTGATTTTTTCATGGAAAAAAAGCGCATCGGAGTGCTGACCAGCGGCGGCGACTGTCCGGGATTGAACGCCGTGCTGCGCGGCATCGTGCGCGCGGCGGCGACGCTGAACTGGGAGGTCGTCGGCTTCCTCGACGGCTTCGAGGGACTACTGCCGCCGGCGCGCTACCTGATCCTCGACCGCCGCAACACTGCCGGTATCGGCCACCTCGGCGGCACGATTTTGGGCACGACGAATAAAGGCCACTTCACCGCCAAAGCTGGACGCGGCGAAGTGCGCAAAGTCCGCACGGAAATCATCGAGCGCGCGCGCGGCGTTTTGAAAAACCTGCGCGTCGATGCGCTCATCGCCATCGGCGGCGACGGTTCGCTCACGACTGCGCAGCAGATGCACGAGAGCGGCATTCCGGTCATCGGCGTGCCGAAAACCATCGACAACGACATCGATGCGACGGTGCTCTCGTTCGGCTTCGACTCGGCCGTCGCGTGCGTCGCTGAATCGCTCGACCGTTTGCACACGACTGCCACCAGCCACAAACGCGTGATGGTCGTCGAAGTGATGGGCCGGCACGCCGGGTGGATTGCTTTGCACGGCGGACTCGCCGGAGGCGCGGACATTATTTTGATTCCCGAGATTCCCTTCGACCACGAAAAAGTCGCCGCAGCCGTGCGCCGGCGCGAGCGGGAAGGCTGCCGCAGCACCCTCATCGTGGTGGCGGAAGGCGCGCGTGCGTTACGCAGCCGCGCGACCATTCACGCGACCGGTCCCGGTGAATTTCGGCTCGGCGGCATCGGCGAAATCGTCGCGCGGGAAGTCAATCGTCGCACAGGGAAAGAGACGCGTGTGTGTGTGCTGGGCCATTTGCAGCGCGGCGGCGCACCGACCACGGTCGATCGCATTCTCGGCATGCGCTTCGGCGTTCACGCGGTGCAGCTCGCGCAGGAGCAGCAGTTTGGGCGCATGGTCAGCCTGCAAAATCACCAAGTCACCGACGTGCCCATCGCCGCCGCTGTGAATCGGTTGCGGCTCGTCGCGCCCGACAGCCAGATGGTGCAAACCGCGCGCGCGGTGGAGATTTCATTTGGAGATTGATCGGAGGGCAAGCTCTGCGCCGCTCCCGCTTCGCCCTTCAGTTTTAGGTTTCGGTTTTCTGTTTGCCGCCATGGCGATTCGATGTCTTGTTGCCCGCTCCAAAAATGGAACCGCTCCTCCAACTGCTGAAACAAAACGCCCACGCGCCGCACAGCGATTTGGCGCGCGAACTTGGCTGCACAGAAGGCGAAGTCGCCGCGCGCATCGCAGCGTTGGAGAGCGAGGGCGTGATCGTGGGCTACCAGCCGGTGATCGATCGCGAGAAGCTCGGCAAGGAAATCGTCACGGCTGTGATCGAGGTGAAAATCACGCCCGAACGCGGGGGTGGATTCGACCGCCTCGCGCAGCGCATCGCGAAATTCGAGCAGGTGCAAAGCTGTTATTTGATGAGCGGCGGCTACGACCTGCTCGTCGTCGTCGAGGGCGCGACGCTCCAGGAAGTCGCCGGATTCGTCTCCGAAAAGCTCAGCACCATTCCCGGTGTCATCTCGACCGGCACGCATTTCCGGCTGAAGGCTTACAAGGAAAACGGCGTCTCGCTCACCCGTGAGGAGAAGGCGGAACGACTGGCCGTCACATGACTCTCGACAAACACATCGCCAATCACGTGCGCGACCTGCCGCGCTCGGGGATTCGCGAG
>JANXWU010000431.1 GCA_025350985.1 Spartobacteria bacterium
CGCAGCGCGCTGCAAAACGCGGCTTCGATCTCGGGCCTGCTGCTCACCACGGAAGCGTTGGTGACGGAGATCCCGCAGAAAGAACCAGCCGGCGGCGGCGGACATCCTCCGCACGGTGGCGGCGGAATGGAATACTAGGCCAAAGGGTTTAGTTCCGAACAAATCAACCAGCCGGGTCTCGCGAGAGGCCCGGCTGTTTTGTTGTTGTATGACCGCGCTTTTGGAGCGGCGAGTGTGTGACTGTCGGCAATTTGATGGAGAGGAGGCGAGGGTCATAGACCGCCGCTTCAGCAATGTTGAAACCATTTGCGCCAGCCACGCTGCTCGCTAGCGTTCCGCCCCCATGACGATCCAAGATCAGATCGACCACGACATCAAAGAGGCGATGAAAGCGCGGCAGGTCGAACGGCTCGGCGTGTTGCGGATGCTCAAGAGTTCGATGAAAAACGCGGCGATCGAAAAGGGCGGCGCGGAGGCGAAACTCGACGACACGGAGGCGACGGCGGTGATCCGCAAAGAAGCGAAGAAGCGGCAGGATTCGATTGAGGCATTTCAGACGGCGGGCCGGATGGAACTGGTCGCGAAGGAAAAGGTGGAAGTGGAATTTTTGAATGCCTATCTCCCGAAGGCGATGGCGGCTGAAGAGATCGCCGCCTTGGTGAAAGAAGCCATCGCCGAAGCGGGCGCGACGAACAAAGCGCAGATGGGCGCGGTGATGAAAGTAGCGCAGGCGAAGGCCGCTGGCCGGGTGGATGGGAAAACTTTGAGCGCCGAGGTGCAGAGGCAATTAGTCTGATGGGCCGTTGGACTCTGGCTTGAAGGGTTTGTTGGGCTCGAACGCTTTCAACCAATTCCTCCACAACTGCCACACCTCAGAACTCCGCTCTCCGCATGACTTCCGCAATTATCGTCGCCGCCGGTTCGAGCCGCCGCATGGGTTTTGACAAGCTGACGGCGCCGCTCGCAGGCAAGCCGGTGATCGCGCATTCGTTGGCGGCGTTTGAGAAAAGCAGAGACATCACCGAAATCGTGATCGTGACGCGAGAGGATCGCGTGGAGGAAATGACGAAACTGGTGAAGCACGAAAAATTTAAGAAAGTCGCCAAGATCATCGCGGGCGGGGCGGAGCGTTATCAATCGGTGTGGGAAGGGCTGCGCGCGGTGAGCGCGACTTCGGAGTTTGTGGCCATCCACGACGGCGCGCGGCCGCTGGTGACCACGGAGATGATTCGCAAATGCCTGGCGCTGGCGAAAAAAACCGGCGCGGCGTGTCTCGCCTCGCCCATCCCAGAAACGGTGAAACGCGCGGACGGCAACGGCATTGTGAAGGAAAGCGTCGAGCGCACCGGCTTGTGGGCGATGCAGACGCCGCAAGTTTTTTCGGCAGCGGTGATCGTGCAGGCGTATGCTGCGCTCATCGCGGCGCATGAGCCGGTGACCGACGAAGTGTCGGCGGTGCAACGCCTCGGCAAGCCGATCACCCTTTTGCGCAGCGAAGATTGGAACCTCAAAATCACTTTTCCCCACGACATTCAAATGGCGCAGCAAGTGCTCAAGGTGCGGGCTCGCAAAAAGAGATGACTTACGATTATCGCGTCACGAAACTCGCCAACGGCGCGCGCATCGCCTCGATTGAAATGCCGCACATGCACAGCGTCAGCGTCGGCTTGTGGGCGGGCGTCGGCGGCCGGCATGAGGCGGAACGGGACAGTGGCATCGCGCATTTCATCGAGCATCTGATTTTCAAGGGCACGAAGAAACGGAGCGCGCGGGAAATCAGCGAAGCGGTCGAAGGCGTGGGCGGATATTTGAACGCCTTCACGACCGAAGATCACACCTGCTATTACGCCAAGGCGGGCGCACAGCATCTGCCGGTGCTCTGCGACGTGCTCACCGACATGTATCGCCATTCGCGGTTCACGCCGACGGATATCGGACGCGAGCGTGAGGTGGTGCGCGAGGAGATTTTAATGTATCGCGACCATCCGGGGCAGCACGCGCAGGAGTTGTTGTCCTCGACGATGTATCCGAAACATCCGCTCGGGCGACCGTTGACCGGCACGCTGGAAACGATCGCCACTTTTCGCCGTCCGCAGCTTCTGAGTTATCTCCACGAAAACTACAATGGCAACACGACCGTCGCGACGGTGGCGGGAAAAGTCCGGCACGAAGACGCGGTGGCACAGCTTGCGCCGGAGTTGGGAAAACTGCCGACCGGCCGCAAGCCGCGCTTTGCTCGCTGCCGGGTGAAAGGTGATAAGGCGCGCGTCACTTTGTTCACGCAGGAAACCGAGCAGACGCACCTGGCGATGGGGTATCACGCGTTCGGACGCGCAGACGAGCGACGGTTCGCGCTGAAATTGCTGAGCGTCATTTTAGGCGAGAACATGAGTTCGCGACTGTTCCAAAAGCTGCGCGAAGAGCACGGGTTTTGTTACTCGATTCAAAGTGGGATGGTCGCGCTCGCGGACTCGGGGATGATCAATATTTGCGCCGGTCTGGACGCTTGCAAAATGCACAAGGCGGTGCGGATGATTTTGCAGGAACTCGAGCTGCTGTGCAAAAAAGCGCCCAGCCGCGATGAGCTGCAAAAGGCGAAGGATTACACCATCGGACAGACCTTGATGGGTCTCGAGAGCACCACCAACCAGATCATGTGGATGGGTGAGTCGATCATCGGTTACGGCAAAGTGCTCGACCCCGGCGAAGTGGAAAAGCGCGTGCTGGCGGTGACGCCGGAGCAAGTGCGCGCGGTCGCATGCCACTGCCTGAACAGTGCGCGCCTCGGGCTGGCGGTCGTCGGACCGATGAAGGACGCGGAGGAAATTCGGGGCTGGTTGGAGTAATCTTCCTTCCGAGCGTGGCGGAAGATCGCGCGCTTTTTGTATGGAGGAAACGCGCTGTCGCTTCCGTGGGGTTGCCGCCAGCGATTCTTGGCTGCGCTCAGAATGACGTTGTTCTTGCGTGAAGAAATCCGTGGCGCACGAGACGGAACGCACCAATACTCCCCGACTCCATTTTTCCAAATACAATGAGCCAAACCATGAACATCGAAGTTGATACGCTCCCTAATTGTCTCGCCACTCTCCGCGTGGAGGTGCCGTCGGAAAAAGTGGCCAAGGTCTGGGACAAGGTGGCGGGCGAATTTTCCCAGCACGCCAAGCTGCCCGGTTTCCGACCTGGTCGTGCGCCGCGGAACGTGGTCGAGATGAAATACAAAAAGGAAATCCGCGAGGAGGTGCAGCAGAAGGTGATGTCGGAAAGCGTGCGCGAGGCGATCACGGAAAAAAAGCTGCGCGTGCTGTCGATTGAAAATGTCGAGGACGTGGAGTTCGCCGCCGACAAGGCGCTCCGCTACACAGCGACCGTCGTCACCGCGCCGGAGTTTGAAATTCCCGACTACAAAGGCATCGTCGTCCAGGAGAAGTCGGTGGCGGTGACGGAAGAGGAAGTGAACGAGGCGATTGAAAATTTGCGCGAACGCTCGGCGGATTTCACCGACGTGGCGGAGCGCGGATTGCAGATGGAAGATTACGCGGTGATCGACTACACCGGCACCATCGACGGCAAGCTGGTGCAGGAGGTTTTCGAGAAGGCGGGCAAGCCGCTTTCGACGGGCGCGGACTTTTGGATTCGCATGACGCCGGAAGCGTTTTTTCCCGGCTTCACTGGTCAGTTGATCGACGCAAAAGCCGGCGAGGCGCGCGAGTTCGACATCGAGGTGCCGGCGGATTTTGTGATCAAAGAAATGGCCGGCCAGAAAATCCATTACGCGGTCACGGTCAAAGGGGTGAAACAGAAAACATTGCCGGAGTTGAACGACGAGTTCGCGGGCAAGGTCATGGAAGGCAAAACGCTGGACGAGTTGCGCGAAATGATCCGCGGTGACATTACGCAGCAAAAGGAGATTGATGCCGATCGCGACAAGAAGAACCAGATCGTGGCGCACTTGCTTGGGAAGGTGGAATGCGAGTTGCCGCAAAGCCTCGTCCGCAATGAAACGCGCCGGATCATGTCGGAAATCGTGCGCGAGAATCAGGCGCGGGGCGTGCCGGATCAGGCTTTGAAGGAGAACGAAAAAGACATCGTCGGCTCCGCGACGCAGAGCGCGAAAGAACGGCTGAAGGGCACGTTCATTCTGGTGCGCATTGCCGAGCAGGAAAAAATTGCGGTGACGCGCGATGAGTTCAATCATCGCATCGCGATGCTGGCGGCACGCTACGGCACTCCGGTCGATAAGATGAAAAGCCAGCTCGCCGAACGGGGCGCGCTCGACCAGATTGAAGAGGAGTTGTTGACCGGCAAAGTCCTTGATTTTCTGAGTGCCAACGCTAGCGTCGCGACCAAATCCGCCTAACTTGAAAAATGGGCGCGGCGGCTGCTTTAGACCGCGCCTCGCAGCTTCGATTTAATGATTCCAAAATTCGACCAGAACACTCCGCGTTCGGACTATTACCCGATCCCTCACGTCATCGAGAAGACGGGACAGGGCGAGCGGGCTTACGATATTTACTCACGACTGTTAAAAGACCGCATTGTGTTCATCGGCACGGCGATTGATGACCATGTGGCCAACGCTGTCATTGCGCAGCTTTTGTTTCTGCAAATGGAGGACCCGAAGAAGGACATCCACATTTACATCAACTCGCCCGGCGGCTCGGTGACCGCGGGACTAGCCATCTATGACACGATGCAGTTTATGACCTGCGACGTGAACACTTATTGCATCGGCATGGCGGCAAGCATGGGCGCGGTGTTACTTTGCGCCGGGACGAAAGGCAAACGCTACGCGCTGCCTAACTCCGACATCATGATCCACCAAGTGTCCGGCGGCGCGCAAGGACAGGCCAGCGACGTTGAGCGCCAGGTGGAGTATATGTTCAAACTCAAGAAGCGACTTATCCGAATCCTTGCGGAACACAGTGGCCAGACTGAAGAAAAGGTGCATCTCGACTCGGACCGCGATTACTACATGAGCGGCTTGGAGGCGAAGGCTTATGGATTGGTGGACGAAGTGGTAAAGTCGCGCAAAGAACTAAAGGCTGACCAAGTAACTTCCGAGAGCAAGCCGGAGTAACCTTTAAGAAGAGACCTAATGGCGCGTGCTTCCAATCTAACGATGTGCAGCTTCTGCGGGAAGAGCCATGCGGAAGTGCGCAAGCTAATCGCGGGGCCGGGCGTTTATATTTGCGATAGCTGCATTAATGTCTGCAAAGGCATTCTCGACAAGGAACTGAACGAGGACGCGAAGCGGAGTTCCACGACGATGCGGGTGCCGAAGCCGATAGAAATCCGGCGGCAACTCGATGCTTACGTCATCGGTCAGGATCAGGCGAAGAAGACGCTGTCGGTCGCGGTGCACAATCATTACAAACGCATCCTGCAAAGCGCGGCGACTTCCAATGGGCGCGCGCTGGCAATGGATCCGTTTGCGGACGTGGAACTGGAAAAGAGCAACATCCTTCTTATCGGTCCGACTGGTTCGGGCAAGACGCTCCTCGCCAAAACGCTCGCACGCATTCTCGACGTGCCGTTTTGCATCGCCGACGCGACGACGCTGACCGAAGCTGGCTATGTCGGCGAGGACGTGGAGAACATCATCCTGCGCCTTCTGCAGAACGCCGACTACGACGTGAAGCGCGCGGAGATCGGGATCGTTTACATTGACGAAATCGACAAGATCGGACGCAAGACGGACAACGTCTCCATCACGCGCGACGTGTCGGGCGAAGGGGTGCAGCAGGCGCTGTTGAAGATTTTGGAGAGCACGGTTTGCAACGTCCCGCCGCAGGGCGGACGCAAGCATCCGCATCAGGAATACATTCAGATTAACACGGAAAAAATCCTGTTCGTCTGCGGCGGCGCGTTCGTCGGGCTCGACAAAATCGTGCAGCGTCGCATCGGCAAACGCGCGATGGGTTTCGGCTCGCCGTCGGGGACGGTCAGCGAAAAACTGCTGGAGACCGAAGCGATGCGACACGCCGAGCCGGAGGATTTGCTGGCGTACGGATTGATCCCCGAATTCATCGGACGGCTCCCGGTGGTGACCGCACTCGATGCGCTCACCGAAGACGAGTTGGTGTGCATTTTGACCGAGACTAAGAACGCGATGACGAAGCAGTACACCAAGCTGCTCGCGATGGAGGGGGTAAGTCTCACGTTCACCAAGGACGCCCTCCGTGCGCTCGCCGCGCAGGCGGTGCTCAAAGGCACCGGCGCCCGCGCGCTGCGGTCGATGCTGGAGAAGATCATGCTCGACATCATGTATGACATTCCGAGCCGGGAGGACATTGCCGACGTGACCGTGAACCGCGCCGTCGTCGAGGG
>JANXWU010000365.1 GCA_025350985.1 Spartobacteria bacterium
CGGCTTGCTTTGCCTTGCCGCCCTCCACGCGCTCCGGCCAGTTTTTCTTGGCGAGAGCTTTTAGCTCCACGATAACCGCAGCGTGCTCCGGCGCGGCGGCCAGATTGTGCAGTTCCTGCGGGTCGTTGTCGTGATCGTAAAGCTCGTTTCCTTTCGCGCCGAAATCCCACTCCGTGTAGCGCCATCGCTCAGTGCGCACACTGTGTCCGGGAAAGCCACCGCGCTGGACCTGCGTAAAGGCCGGACGCTTCCACTCCGCGCCAGGGTCAACGAGCAGCGGACGCAGACTGGCGCCCTGCAAATTCTTCGGCGGCGTGAGGCCAGCAAGGTCGGCGAGCGTCGGGTAAAGATCGAGCAGTTCAACCGTGCGCGGCGAGACTTTACCCGCGGTCTTTGACCCCGGAAGACTGATGATTAGCGGCACGCGCGCCGATTCCTCATAACAGCTTTGTTTCATCCAGAGTCCGTGTTCGCCGAGATGGTAGCCATGGTCGCTCCAAAAAACGACAACTGTATTCTCGCGCTGCCCACTCTTATCCAGCGCGTCCAGCACGCGACCGATCTGTGCATCCACGAAGGAGATCGCGGCATAGTAAGCCAGCTTGCATTCGCGGGCTTGATCGACCGTTACCCCAAAGTAAGGCCACGGCTTGGTGGACGCGAGCGCAGGTGCCGGCACGTCTTTTTGAAAATCCGGAGCGATCACGGGCAGAGACATATTCGCCAGCGCGTATTGATCGAAGTATTTGCCGGGAGTAATCCACGGGCAGTGCGGCTTATAGAAACCAACCGCCAGAAAGAATGGCTTGTCCTTGTGGGCTTCCAGCAGGCGAATCGCTTCGGTTGCGACCTTGCCATCCGTGTGCTCCTCATCCTTCCCCAGTTTGTCGGAAAAGAAGGCCATCGCCGAGCCAAGGCCATGCTTCGGAGTGTAGTTCATCAAATCCGGTTCCAGCGCGGTCTTGTCGCGACCGGCAGGGTTCACCACCTCCTGCCATGACGCCGGATCGTCGAGGCCGCTCGTGCCAATGTCATTGGGGTTTCCGTAGTGGTATATCTTTCCCACCCGCGCGGCGTAGTAGCCGTTCCGCATGAACATCTGGGAGAGCGTGACCACATCCGGCAACCCTTGGCGGAAGCGGTATTGCAGATCAAAAACGCGCGTCACGTCGGGCCGCAGCCCGGTCATCAGGGACGAGCGACTCGGCGAGCAAAGCGGGAACTGGCAGTAGGCGCGGTCGAAGCGCACACCTTGCTTTGCGAGGCGGTCGATGTTGGGAGACTTAACCTGTGAATGGCCGTAACAACCGAGGTCGTTGTTCATGTCATCGACCGCGATGAACAGGACATTGAGCTTCTTCTCCGCCGCCTGCATCGGCGTGGTAAGGAGCATAAACAAGGCAAGTAATGAAGGGACATGTTTCATAAGGTTGTTCCAATCGACCAGGCTACTTCACCGCGGCCTTTATCTTCACCCCGCCCGCTCTTCCGAAAGATTCGGGGGGATCAATTTCCGGGACTTTTAGCTCGCTTCGCAATTTCGCCAGCTCCTGTTGCAGCTCCTTCTGCGCGCCCGAATACTCAGGCTGATCGAACACACTGCGTAACTCATGCGGGTCTTTTTGCAGGTCGAATAACTCTGTGTAGTCTTCGCCGGTGCCGTTAAAATGAACTAGCTTGTAACGCTCGGTCACGACCCCGAAGTGAGGCCGAACGTGATGCGGTGCCGGGTATTCGTAGTATTGATAGTAGAAGCTTTTTCGCCAATCCGGAGGCGTCTCGCCACGCAGCAGCGGCACGAAGCTTCGCCCCTGCATTTCCTCAGGACTCGGCTGGCCTGCGGCTTCCAGAAAGGTTTCCGCGAAGTCGAGATTGGAGACGATTTCCTTCGACACGCTGCCGGGTTTCGCCACTCCCGGCCAGCGCACCAGCAAAGGGGTGCGCAGCGATTCCTCGAAAATCCAGCGTTTGTCGAACCAGCCATGTTCACCTAGAAAGAAGCCCTGATCGGAGGAATAAATGACGATAGTGTTCTCCGCCAGTCCTTCGTCATCCAGATACTTTAGCACCCGCCCCACGCTCTCATCGACCCCGCGAATGCAGCCAAGATAGTCGTGCATGTAACGCTGATACTTCCAGCGCACGAGGTCTTTTCCTTCGAGTTTGGCTTTGCGAAAAGCTTCGATCCGCGGCTCATAGTAAGCGTCCCATTCCTTGCGCTGCTCAGGCGTGAGTTGTGGGGGCGGCACCAGCTTGTTATCCTGGGCGGTCATTGTCTTCGCGATGGTCATGTCCTGATCGCGCTCCGCGATCCCGCGGCC
>JANXWU010000488.1 GCA_025350985.1 Spartobacteria bacterium
GTGATGATCTTGTTGCCGTTGAAGGAGAAAATCCCGAACTTCCCAAAACAACCGGTTTGCGCGCCTTTGTAAGTCGCTCCCAGCGCCTCGGCGGCGTCTTCAATGATCGGCACATCGTACTCCGCGCAGACCGCCTGAATCTCGTCGTAGTCCGCGCTTTGGCCGTACAAATCCACCGTGATCACCGCACGCGGCAATCGACCCCGCGCCGCACTTTCGCGAAGTTCATCGCGCAACAGTTCTGGATCGATGTTCCAAGTGCGCGGGTCGCAGTCGATGAAAACCGGCATCGCCTTTTCGTAAACGATCGGATTGGCCGTGGCGATGAAGGTCATCGACGGGCAAAACACTTCGTCACCGGGATGCACTCCCAGCAGCCGCAAAGCCAGATGGATCGCCGCCGTCCCGGACGAGAGCGCGACCGCGTGACGGGCTCCGACAAACTCCGCCAACTCCCGCTCGAAGGCGTCCACATGCGGCCCAAGCGGCGCGATCCAGTTCGTGGCGAACGCATCCTTCACGAAGTTCAACTCCTCCTCGCCCATGTGCGGCGGTGACAGATAAATTCTCGGCGGCAGACCTTTCGCGTCGTTTTGTGAACTCATGGCTTTTTTTTCAAAATCGAAACCCGCGCCGGCACTCCCATCGCCACCACGCCGCCGGGAATGTCGGTCACGACCGCCGCGCCCGCGCCCACCGTGGTCCAGGCTCCCACGCATTTTCCCGGAATGACGCTGGTGCCGACGCCGAGGAAAGCGCCCTCTTCAATCCGCACCTCCCCGGCGAGATGAGCTCCCGGCGCAAGCTGCGCAAAGTCGCCGAGCACGCAGTCGTGATCGACGGTGGCGGCGGTGTTGATAATCACATGCGCGCCCACGCTCGCATCGGGCTGGATGACCGCGCCGGCAAAGACCACCGTGCCCGCTCCCAAACGCACGGATGCATGCACGACCGCGGCCGGATGCACCGCCGTAATCCAGCGCAACCTCAACTCCTGCGCCAGCCGGCGACGCGAAGCATTGTCGCCGATGGCGATCACCGCCCCGGACTCTGGCATTTCCAACGCCGCGCTAATCGGGCCGCGAACCGGAACGCCAAAAATCTCCGAACCCCACTTTTGCGGACGGTCGTCCAAAACGGCATTCACCTGCCAGCCGGCAGCCTGCAGGGTGCTGATGACCACTTTCGCATGCCCGCCCGCGCCGATAACCACGACTTCCTTGCGAGGTGTCACGGGTTTGAAGAGTGGGACGATCCTGTGAACTCCGGCATCGTGGAGTGGCCCGCCGCTTGGATGCCCTCGCGGACGAGGACTTTTTTCACAGTCGAGAAGAGAATTTTTAAGTCCAGCAGCAGCGAGACATTTTCGACATACCAAAGATCGAGCCGGAACCGCTCCTCCCAAGTTTGCGCGTTGCGCCCGGAAACCTGCGCCAGACCGGTAATGCCGGGCAGGACTTCGTGCCGGCGCATCTGCGCGGCGGTGTAGCGTGGAAGGTAGTCCATCATCAAGGGCCGCGGCCCGACGAGACTCATCTCGCCGCGGAGGACATTCAGGAACTCCGGCAGTTCATCCAAGCTCGTGCTCCTGAGCCAGCGCCCGAAGGTGGTGAGTCGCACGGCATCAGGCAGCAGGCAGCCGTCCGCATCGCAGCGATCAGTCATGGTGCGAAACTTCAGAATGGTGAAAGAGCGTCCGCGCAAGCCGGGACGTTCCTGCCGGAAGAGCACTGGAGAGCCGAGCTTTACGCGCACCAGCAGCGCCACCAGCGCCAGCGCGGGGAAGCCGAAGGTCAGAACCAGCGCGCCCAGACAAAAGTCCAGCCACCTTTTTCCAAACCTAAGATAGAACTGGTGTCTCATCATCAATGGAGTTCTTACGCAGCTTCCTTATTAAAGACAGTGTCGTAAACCAAGCCATGGGCTTGTTAGTCTGCCCTTTGAGCTGTAGCCGCATCGGATAGGACCAAGTCCCCCTCGCCGGACGGCAGCGGCAGGTTTTGCCGCCGAAGCAATTGCGCATATTCCGCTTCCATTACTTCAAACACTTTTCGCTGATCGAACGAGTCCGCCGCAAACCGTTTCGCTTCCTCTCCCATCCGGCGCGCCTTTTCCTTGTCCGACAGCAGTTCCAAAATCGCGCTCGCCAGAGCAGGCACATTTCCCAGCGGCACGACTAGCCCGGTTCGCTCATGCTGAACGGCCTCGCGGCAACCGCGCACATTCGTCACCACGCAGGGCACGCCGGCCGCCGCCGCCTCCATGACTGAAACCGGGAAACCTTCCCGGTACGAAGGAAGAACTAATAGATCCATCAACGAGTAAAGGACCGGAAGGTCTTGGCGCATTCCGGTAAAGATGCACGAATCCCCCACTCCATAACCCGCGACGCGATCCAAGCTGAAGCAGTCGGACTTAGCATGATCCAAAGGACCAATAATTAGAAACCTCACCTTTGGTCTTTGTTGCAAAACTAGTCGCGCGGCTTCCAATAACTCGCCGATTCCTTTCTCTGCCACCAACCGACCGACAAAGCCCACTACTTCGTCGTCCGCCTTTAACCCAAGCTCCTTCCTCACCCGGTCAACCGCTTCACCCGTCACGTTCCGGCCATCAAATCGCTCCACATGAATGCCAACGCCTCCTTTGACTTCACGCACTTGCGCAGGCTGGCAAATTCGCTGCCGCAAGGCAACCTGCGCATCCTCGCCATTAATAAAAAACACTAAATCGGAAAATGACGCCGAGAGTTTCTCCATGAAGATATAAAAGCGCCGAGCCAGCCACGAGGAGTTCTCATGGAAAAAAAGCCCATGCACGGTGCAAACCACGATCGGCACCCGAGCGAGACGCGCGGCTAGCTGTCCAAACAAGCAAGCCTTCGGCGTGTGGGTATGGACAATGGTAAAACGCTCCCGCTTCAACAGCCAAAAAAGACTCCACAACGAGACCAGGTCCGCGAGGGGATTCAACCGGCGCGTCATCGGGACAGCAATGTGTCGAACGTGGCCGGCCGTGATGTCCGCCACCTCCGGTCCCTCCGCTGAAATACCCGCCACTTCATAACCCACGCCTTGCAAATGCTTGAGTTGGTCGAGCAGAAAGTTCCGCAACGTGATGGGGACCGTCGAGACATGAGCTATACGAACGCCTGGCATGGTTAGTGAC
>JANXWU010000495.1 GCA_025350985.1 Spartobacteria bacterium
CTTGAGTAAGAATCACTTCCTGCTTGATTTTCTAAAAGAGAACAAAGCGCGGAACGCCTATGTGAAATCAGCGTCCTATCTCATGCACGGCAATGAATTCTCGACGATTCGCAATACCTTGCTGAGCTTGGACGGGGCTATCTTGCAGGACGATTCCGGCATCCCGGTCCGCTACTTCGACTCCAAGAAATGGCAGCTTCGACTCTACGGAACTTACGTGGCACCGCTCGACATCTTTCGGCAGTTTAATCAAGGCGATTTAGCCGAGCTTTATAAGAATGCCGGCGGAAAGTCGTTGAGTTTTGGGGCGGGGTATCATTGGAACCCGAAGGAAGCCAATTTGCTGCTCGCGATTCCAAAATAACGCCGTCGTGGTCTTTGTCATTGCCAGCCGAGGTGCCGTCCGGCCCTAAAAGTTTCGCGAGGAAAACATTTTCCTTCATCCGTTCTCGCGCTTCCCCCATTCTTTCCGCGATGGAACTTCAAAACATTGCTGTCGTCGGGGCGACTGGATACTCGGGCGAGGAGTTGATTCGCATCCTGATGCGCCATCCCGGCGTGGAACTGGTGGCGGTCACTTCGCGTCAGCATGCGGGCGAGACGATCGAGACAGTCTTTCCAAAGTTCCAGGCACACAAATTTGGGACGCTCAAGTTCATTCAGTCCGAGGCGCGGGCGGTCATCGCTAGCGGTGCCAAATTTGCCTTCCTCGCGTTGCCGCATGGATTGGCGCACGAATTTGCCCAGCCGTTGCTGGCAGCAGGAGTGCGCGTGATTGATCTCAGCGCGGACTTTCGGTTGAAGGACGAGGACGTTTACCGCGACTATTACGAACACGAACATCCCGTGCCGGAACTGCTCCGCGAAAGCGTGTACGGCATGCCGGAAATTTACCGTGAGCAAATCCGCGGGGCGAAACTCGTCGCCTCGCCGGGCTGTTACCCGACAAGCATCATCCTGCCGCTCTTTCCGTTGTTGAAACAGCGCCTGCTCGATCCAAAAAGCATCGTCATCTCGAGCCTGAGCGGCGTGAGCGGCGCGGGTCGCAGGGCCGAGATCGATTACCTTTTCGTGGAGTGCAACGAGAGCGTGCGCGCTTATTCGGTGCCGAAGCACCGGCATCTCGCGGAGGTGGAGCAGGAGTTGAGCGAGGCGGCGGGCGAGGAGGTGGTGGTGAGTTTTACGCCGCATTTGATCCCGGTGAATCGCGGCATTTGCACGACGATTTACGCGCAGCCACGCCCGGATATCACCGCCGCGGAAATTTCCAACTCGCTGTTCGATGCGTACGCGAGCGAAGTGTTCGTGCGTTTGCAGGGTGAGAAAAGGTGCGCGGACATCAAGAACGTGACGCACAGCAACTTCATCGACATCGCATGGCGGCACGATCCGCGAACCGGCCGCGCCGTGTTGATGAGCGCGATCGACAACCTGCTCAAAGGCGCCAGCGGGCAGGCGGTGCAAAGCTTCAATCTGATGTGCGGCTGGCCCGAGAGCGTGGCGCTGTGACGGCGGAGACGACCATTTTTATGGCTCCGAAAATCTGCCCGGTCTGCGGTGCCGACGTGCCGCTCAACGCGAAGGCGTGTCCCGACTGCGGGGCGTGTCCGCGTTCGGGATGGTCGGACGACGCGGCTGCGGACGGGCTGGATTTGCCGGACGAGGAATTCCAGTACGACGAGTTTTTGCAACGCGAATTCGGCGGGCCGGAAATCAAGCCGGCGGGCATGAAATGGTTTTGGTGGGTCGCTGCCGTGGTGGCCGTCCTGGCTTTTCTTTTGCTGTGGTTGATTCCTTTCGCGTCGCATCCATGAGCGCGTTGTTTTCAGAAATCATCGGTGGAGTCACCGCACCGGAGGGCTTCGTCGCCGGTGCCGGATTTGCGGCCATCAAGGAAGGTTCCACGCGCAAATACGACCTCGCGCTGATCCTTTCGGCGGCACCCACGGTGGGCGCGGCGACGTTCACCACGAACAAGGTGAAAGCGGCACCCGTGCGAGTTTCCATGGTGCATCTGCGCAGCGCGGACCTGCGGGCAATCATCGCGAACAGCGGCAACGCCAACGCCTGCACCGGCTGCGTGGGGATCGAACACGCGAAGCGGATGACGAAGGCTGTGGCGGCGGCTTTGAAGCTGCGCGAACGGCAGGTGCTGGTCTGCTCGACCGGGCGCATCGGCGTCGAAATGCCCATTCAACGCATCGAGCGGGAGATTGCCGTTTTGCCGAAGGCTCTGAAAAAAAATGGCAGTCAAAACGCGGCCCGGGCGATCATGACCAGCGACACTTTCGCCAAAGAAATTGCGGTTGAACTCAAACTCGGCGGCGCGCTGGTGCGCATCGGCGGCATCGCGAAAGGCGCGGGGATGATTGACCCGAACATGGCGACGATGCTTTGTTTTCTCTCGACGGATGCGGCACTGGGAAAGAAGGAATTGCAGAGCGCGTTGAGCGTGGCGGTCGAGCAATCGTTCAATCGCATCACCATCGACGGCGACATGAGCACGAACGACACGGCGATCTTGCTCGCGAACGGGCTGGCCGGAAACGCGCCGATCCGCAAGGGTTCGCCGGAAGCCAAGCTGTTTCAGGCCGCGCTCAACTACGTCACGCGCGCGCTCGCGTGCATGATGGTCGAGGACGGCGAGGGGGTGTCAAAATTTGTCGAGGTGGAGGTGAAGGGCGCGGCGACTTTCCAGGACGCGCGCAAAGCCGCCGAAGCGGTGGCGAACTCGACGCTGGTGAAGTGCGCGTGGTTCGGCGGCGATCCGAACTGGGGCCGCATCATGGACGCGATCGGCTACTCTTCGGCCAGGATGCGCGAGGAGATGGTGGATATTTTTTACGACGGATTGAGCGCGGTGAAAAACGGGGTCGCATCCAAAACGCCGTTTGGAAAACTGCGCGAAGTCGCCGCGCGGAAACGGTTCAAGGTCACGATAGACCTCCAGCTCGGGGCGGCGGAATACACGGTGTTCACGACCGATCTGACGACGCGCTACGTCGAGTTGAACATGGGCGAGTGAGGCTGTAGCGGCGGTCTGCGACCGACGAAAACGCGC
>JANXWU010000006.1 GCA_025350985.1 Spartobacteria bacterium
CCCTACCGCACGCTCTCCGCGCTGGACGTGAAGGCTTATCTGGAAAACTCCAACAGTCTGCGCGGCTATGTTTACAAGCTCCCCGGAACGGTCGGCGCACAACTCGCGTGGACGCGTTTGGAAGGGCGGCTTTTCTCCGTGGAAACAGACGACGGCCCCGGCGGCGGAGACCCGGTGCCGCTGCTCATTCCGGCCGAGTTGAACCACATCAATGTCCAGAAAGGACAGCGGTTTATTTTTCAAGTCGAAGTGATCGACAAAGGCATCCTGCGCGCCAAAGCCATCAACAAAGTCTAGCCATGAAACGACGCCCCCCGACGATGAAACTTTCCCTGCTGGCCCTGCTCGCGGCGCTGGCTTTGCCCGCCGTGGCACAAGTGCCCGATGCCGCGCCGGCACGCCAGCCCGCACCCGCGCAGCCGGCTCCCAGCGGAGGCGGCGCGCCCCAGAAATCGGGCGGTGGCCAGCCGGGGCAATCGAGTTTTCTCGGCAAGGATGTGCCGTCGTTTGATCCGGGCAGCGAGGTGCTGACGTGGGATGGGAAAAATTGGAACGTGAACAACAACCGCGTGTTTCAGGCGCGGTTTGAAAAGTATCTCAACGCGCCCGAGGAAACGTCGAAGGACGCGCAGGAATACCGGGCGATTCTCAACGCGATCCTGGAAAAACTTTCACCGCATAATCTCACGAGCAAAACTTTGATGGATGCTTTCCGGCTGCTGCCCAAAGCGTCCAACTACGACATCGACGCGCGGCTTTGCGACTCGCTGGCGGATGCGGTTTACAGCGCGTGGAGTTCGCAGAAGGCCGGCCAGCAACTCGCCGAAGCCACGGTCGCGATGGACGAGGAGCGCAAGCGGCTCGAATGGAACGCGCAAATCTCCGCGCAGTCCGGCAGTCTCGGCGCGCCGGCGTCGTCGAAAAACGGCGCGGCCTCGCAGCAGTGGGCGAAGGATCAGGCCATGTCGCGCGACATGAAAATGCACCCGTACGTCACGCGCCTCGCCGAACTCGTCGCGCAGCAAAAAGCCAATCTGTTGAAAAAGGAACTGAACAAGGTGCAGACCAAAATCGAGTTCCAGACTTTCATGGTGCAGCTCTTTTTGCAGCGGCGATTTCAGCACGTCATCATGGCGACGCGCTTCTACCGCGCGGTCTTCAGCGACGGCGACACGAAGCTGCAAGTGGGCAAGGACGCGAAGGATTTGTTTTCCAAAAGTGTCGGGATGCCGCCGACCGTGAGCACGCTCGATTCGCTCGCGAACGAGGCCATTCGCGACGTGCGCGAGAGCGTGCAGTCGTACGATTTCCTCGTGCAACAAAACGAACTCGACAGCGCGACCAAGCGGCTCGGCGAGGCGTTCTCCATCGGCGAATACATGCCGGAAATCCGCACGCTGCCCCGCGAGAAAAAACGGCTGGCACTCGGCTATGCGCAGCGTGGGAATCAGTTGGTCTCCGCCATTGAGGTGCGCGACTACACGCTCGCGGAGCGCCTGGTGAAGGAGATGAAAGCGATGGCGCACGACTTCGACGACTCGAAGCCAATGGCGGCGATTTCCACGGCGAAAACGGTGAGCGCAATGCATCTCGCGAAAGCGCGCAACGCCGCGGTCGGCGGCGACAAGGCGACGCTCGAAACGGAGTTAAAAGAGGCGACGGAAATCTGGCCGAGCAATCCGAAACTGCAGGAAGTCGCGGGGCTGATTTTTTCCCAAGGCGACGTGCAATCCAAGGCGCTCGTCGATCTCGACCAGCTCCTCAGCCAGAAAAACTACCGGCAGATTTACGACGACAAACTGCGCTTCATCGCCGCCGTCGCCACCGATCCTTCGCGGCAGGATGCGCTTAAAAAAGTGCTCGATAACATGCAGGTCATCGAGACGGCGATCATGAAGGGCACGGAGATTTCCAAAGCGGGAAATTTTGCGGGCGCATGGGAGAGTGTGGAAAAGGCGTTCGGAAAATTTCCCGACGACAGCAAGCTCAACCAACTGCGCGCGAACCTGACGACGCAAGCCGCCGATTTCGTCCGCACCATTCGCA
>JANXWU010000009.1 GCA_025350985.1 Spartobacteria bacterium
AAGACGTGCGTGAAATCCTTGTCCGCCGCGAGCTTCACATCCTTGACTTCGTGGGTGGTGGAGATGCCGTCGAGCGTCGTGGAATTGATCGCCAGCTTGGCGCCCTGCAAGAGTTCCAGCGGAAGGCTCGCGTCGTTCAGGAGCAGTGCGGCGCGCACGGCGAGCGTCGCGTTTTTGCGGGCGAGAAGTTGCTCGCGTTCGACGTGAAATTGCACGTCGAGCGTGTAGTTCTCGGCGTGATGATCGAAGCTGGTGAGCGTGGCGAATGTGCCGCCCGCGTCCGCGAGAATCACCGGCTTCGTCCCCGCGTGGATCGTGAACGGCACGACGATGCGCCCCGTTTTTTCGTTCGCCACCACGCGCCGCCCTTCCACCCAAATCGCGGCGTCCAGGACCGGCTGGCGCGCCTCATCGAGCACGGTCAGCAACTCACCCGCCGGACCGGTTTGCTGCAACAAATGAAACTGACCTTTGCGCACGAGCGCGCGACTCGACTTCCCGCCCCCGATGAACTCCACGATCCACGCGCCGCGCCGATTTTTCAGTTCGGGAAAACGGAACGTGCGGGTGAATTTTCGGAACGGCGTCGCGGCGTTTTTCGCGCCGGCTTTCTCCGCGTCCGCTTTGAACTTGCCGCTCGAGATTGCGCCGCCCGAGTCCGTGGATTCGATCACGGTTTCAGAGTTCGCCACGAGTCCGTCGAGATTCACGTCGGTGTTGAGCTGCCGCTTTTGCGTGAGGAAAAAACTGAGCGTGTTCAGTTCGTAAATTTTCACGATGAGCTTCGGCGCATTCTTCACGGCCAGCGCGAGCGACACCTCATCGGCTGGCGCGTGAAAAAGTTCGTTCGCCGGCGAAAAGTCGATGTCCACCCGATCCTTCAACGCCTGAAAAGCGGCGGGTGAAAGCAGCGACGCCCACTGCTCGGGATCGCCGACGCCGTTGATGATTTTGCTCTCGGCAAAAAGCGGTTTCAGGTACGTGTCGCGGAGCCAGACGGCATACGGCTCCCACGAAGGCTCGTCCTTGAAAAGGTGCAGCAAAAATTCCGTCACCAGCCACTGGTCATTGCCGATGGGCACGAGCGCCGCCGCCACCTGGCTGAAGTCCGCGTTCACATCCATCATGTGCGGCGCGACCTCGGGACGGGCGATCCATTTCGGGTTCACGTAACCGTATGGACGCGGCATTTTGATGTATTCGAGAAAGCGCGCCTTGTCGTAAATGCCCCGGCTGCGGTCGTGCAACAGTCGCGCGTAAAGAATGTGCGCCTTGAGCGTGTTGAACGCGGGCGACAATTCCTTCGCGTACGCCCAGAGCCGGTCGAGCCACGCCTCGCGTTCGGCGGCATCGAACTCCGCATCCGCATCCGCTCCGGGCGCGAGCTTGCGCAAGCGCGCGTGGACGAAGTTGGCGTTGTCCTTCAGGGACGGAATGCGTTTCGCCAAATCGTCGAGTTGTTCGGGCAGCAGCGCCGTGTGGATCGGATAACCGCCGAAGCCCGGCGATTCTTTCGTCGCGAGTTCGGCGGCGATCACGTCCACGAGATGCGGTACGTCGGGTCGGTGCAGGCGCTGGAGCAAAGCGCGCGTCTGTGGCGGCGTGAGCGGCGTTTGCGCGCGCACGAAATCCTCCAGCGTCGCGTCGTTCACTTGGCCGAGATCGTCGTGATTACGGAACGCCTCCTTTTGAAAGGCCGCCCGCGCGATCCGCTCTGGATCAAGCTTGGAAGGCAGGTTCGGCTTTTTGTCGCGCACTTCCTGCTGGTGATTGAATTGCAGATTGAGCCGGTCGCGCAGGTATTGCAGCGTGGCCTTGGGATCGGCCTCGTAACCTAAAAGCGCCTGCCGGTTTTCAATCTCGCGCCGCAGGTCGGAGTGGGGAAACCGTTTGGCCCACTGCTCGAGGATCGCCTTCAGTTTGTCCGGCTGCGTTGAGTTTTGAAAATGGAGCGCGTGGTAAAAGTAATACTCTTCGCTGCCGGGAATGAGTTGCCCCAGGACGGTGGCGCGATCCGGCGCGAGCGCGAATTTTTCCGCGAAGCCGATTTCGTTTTCCGCCCGTGACCGGAGCGGAGTGAAAGCGAGCACGATGATCAGAGAAAGCAGAGGCGTTTTCATAGGCCGAATCCGGGGAAGGAAGGAAGTTTGATTCAGCCACAGATGAGCCCAGTTGAACACATTGGATTACAAGGCCCTCTGCGCATGGACATTCACCCGCGGCTCTCCCTCAGACACGCCCAACCGGAAAAGGTTCCCGCGCGGAGAAAGTGCAACATCACTGCCGCGGAGCGTGGTAGCTCGATTTGAATAAGCCGAGCGTCAATCCGAGCGGAGCAGAGCGAAGTCGAGGAATCTTGTACACAACCCGGCGCGTTAGTTAGAGTCTGATTTTGTCCACAGATTGCGCAGATTTTCACAGATTATTTTGTGACTTGGAGCAGTCCCCGCTTTTAAAAAAATCTGCGTCAATCTGCGCAATCTGTGGATACCCTCCTGCATTCACGTAGCTGATTTTCCGCGACACTGCGGGACGGCTGCGCTAGCCTGCACTTCTTCGCGAGCGTAACTCAGCGGTAGAGTAGGTGCCTTACACGCACTTTGTCGGGGGTTCGATCCCCTCCGCTCGCACACTTCTTGGCGTCGCTGCACGAAGTCCCGTGGATGAACTGATCCTCGTGCTGCGAAGGGCGGGACGGGAAGTTTGAAACTGGACCGGCTCGGTGGCACGCTCGCTCGGGGCTCATGAAAAATCCCTTTCGCGGTTTTAACGCCATTTTGTTCAAGGAGTTCATCGTCGTCCTGCGCGATCCGCTGACGCTGTTTTTCCTGCTGTTCCCGCCGATCATGGACATGATCGCGTTCGGCTACGCGCTGGATAATGACGTGAAGCACATGGCGACGATTCTTTATGATGAGGATCGGACGCAGGAGAGCCGGCGCTTCGTGCAGCGGCTGGTGAACACGGAGACGTTTCGGATCGCGGCGGAGGTGCGGAGCGCGGAGGCGATGGCGGTGGAGATTCGCAAGGGGCACGCGTACGTCGGGTTGCAGATTCCGCCGACGTTCACGCGGGACTTGCAGGCGGGGCGGACGGCGCGGGTGCAGGTATTGATCGACGGATCGAGTTCGACGACGGCGTTGCAGGCTTTGCAGACGGCGGTGGGGCTGGCGTTTCAGCAATCGGCGCTGACGCTGTTGCAGGCGAGCGGGCGGACGTCGATGCCGGTGGAGGTGCGGCCGCAGGTGCTCTACAACCCGGCGATGCGGAGCCCGAATTTTTTCGTGCCGGGGGTGATCGGGCTGGTGTTGCAGTTCGGGACGACCTTCGCGACGGCGATGGCGATGGTGCGAGAGAGGGAGCGGGGCACGCTGGAGCAACTGCTGGTGAGCCCGCTCTCGCGCTGGGGGTTGATGCTGGGGAAACTGGTGCCTTACCTGTGCCTGGCGATGGTGATGGCGACGGTGCTGTTCGCGGCAATGCGTTTTGTTTTCCAAGTGCCAATCGCGGGGAGCGTGACGGCGATGTATCTGGCGACCTTCGTCTATGCGTTCGCACTGCTGAGTCTCGGGCTGCTGGTTTCGACACGCGCGGAGAGCCAGATGCAGGCGCTGCAAATGTCGATGGTGGTGATGCTGCCGAGCGTATTTTTTTCCGGCTTCATGTTTCCGCGCGAGACGATGCCGTGGATTTTCCAAGCGATCGGTTCGCTGGTGCCGATGACGTATTTCATCTCGCTGCTGCGGGCGATCATCCTGCGCGGGGCGAGCCTGCCGGAATACTGGCAGCCGCTGCTGGTGCTGGTGGTGATGGCGGTGGGGTTGTTTTCGCTGTGCGCGCTGCGGTTTCAAAAGAAGATCGGGTGAACGGCGAAGGTCGCGAAGTGGAACCGTCTGGTGCCAAGGTCGTACTTGCTGGAATGAAAAGTCGTGGAATGGTGGCGGCTCTGACATCCTCCACCTCCACGCCGCGAATGATTTCTCCGCTCGCCCATTCCGACCCCGGTTGCACGAACGGAAACAGTGACCGCACGGTGCGCGTCGTCGTGACGAAGAGCAATCCGTCGCGCGGCAGTGGTTATGAGGTTGCCCATTTTATCGTGGAGGATCGCGTCCTAAAAAGCATCTCGGACCGGGACGTTTTTCTTCCGTCGCTCGCCGAAGCCGCGGAGTGGGTGGCCGACCGCTACCCAACCGCGCGCCTGGAGCGCGAGGGGAACGATCACGACGGACATCTGGCTGCGCTGTGTTTCCGGTGCGACCTCGCAGACGTGGTTCCGTGCGAAGACAAGCCGGTGCGTCTATGAAAAATCATTTGTTTTGCCAAGGCGCTTTTTGCGCCGTGCTACTCGTGTTCGTCGGCGGTTGCGCATTGGAGACGAAGCGACCGCCCGCCGGAAAGGCCAAGCCCACCCCTGAGCCGGTGCGCGAATCGTACTGGCGGGGGGATGGGGTCAATGGCGCGACGGCCATCACGATCAACCTCACCGAGCAGCGCGCTTATTTTTACAAGGACAAGAAGCTGGTGGGGGAATCGAAAATCTCCACGGGCAAGAAGAGCTTCGAGACGCCGCCGGGCCATTACAAGGTGATCCAGAAGGACAAGGAACATGTGTCGAATCTCTACGGCGATTACCTCGATGAGAGCGGTGAGGTTTTGAAAAAGAACGTCGATACGTCCAAGGACCCGAAGCCGGAAGGCGCGGAGTTTCGCGGGGCAAAGATGCCATTTTTTCTGCGCTTCAACGGCGGCTATGGGATGCACGCCGGCTACGTGCCGCGCTACCGCGCCTCACATGGCTGCGTGCGGATGCCGCGCGAGATGGCGGAGCATTTCTTCGAGGCGGCGGAATCCGGCACGCCGGTGACCGTGGTGGAAGGGCCGACGGAGCCCGAGCGAAAGAAGACGGAAAAAAAGGGCTGGTTCCGCTGAGGTTGTAACCCAGGCGTAAACACTGGAACGGCAACGATCGCGGTGACGAGGTGGACGGCCGCTTAAAAGTGACAGCGAGCGTGTCGCTGCGGGTGCCTAGTCGATCGCCAAGGCTGAATCCTTCACCCGCACCTGCGCCAGCCGTTGCGCCTCTTTCCGCTTGTTCATCACGAACGTGTTGTTCTCGCCATGCTTCGCCCACGGGCCTTCGGGTACTTCGTCGAAATCGACAAACCGCCAGTCGGTCACATCGGTGTCGTTCATGCCTAGGAAATCACGCACTGCGGGTGACACATCCAAGCCCGCACCCTTGTTCAAGTTCGGTTTCGGTCGCTCATTGCCAAAAACGTATTGCCAGTGGTCAGTGCGGAACGGCCCGGCATCTTCCCATTGAGCGTAACAAACCTGCCCCGTGGTGTTGTTTTTGATGGCGATCCAGCGCCCTTTGCACACCGATTTTTCCGGGCCGGTGTAGTCTTTTTTGAACCACGGGATCACCAGCGGCGCTTCGGGTTTGTGGCCGTTCGCCATTTTGTCGTTGTAGGGCAGAGCGATGTAAAACGGGTTCTGCTGCGGCGTGAAACTTACCGGAATAAAATCGCGCCGCGCCTTCGGATCGGGGTCATCGGTTCCACCGTAATTTTGCGCCCAATGCGCATCCCAGGAACTGATGTGATTGGGCACCGGGTTATGCTTCGTCGGCTTTTCGCCAATCCAGAACGTCGTCGTGACG
>JANXWU010000381.1 GCA_025350985.1 Spartobacteria bacterium
GACAACATTTCTCTGGTGATTGTTCGTGGCTACCTTTCAGAGGGCGAAGACAGCCTTGCCGCGCTGCTTTCCGATTAGTGCATTCCGTCCATGCGCATCCTCCTCGTAAGCCAGTCTTTCTACCCACATATTGGAGGGGTCTCAACGTATCAATACTGTCTGGCGAGAGGGCTAAAGAGTGCGGGGGTAGAGGTCATTGTATATCACATGCGCGCGAAAGGCGGTGCTCGCCACGAGTGTATCCAAGGGATCGAAGTAATCCGGGGACCACAGGTGGATGCATCCCCGGCCGCCTGGGAGCGGTATTCTACGGTGAAGGAGCACCTGTATATGCTCAACCACGATCTCGTCGACGACAGATACCAAGGCGACGAGGAATTCCTCACCAACGGAGTAGCGCAGCTCCACGACCGAATGGAAGAGGAAATAGCCGATCTCATCTGCAAGCAGAGGATTGACGTCCTGCATGTCAATGATTACCAAGTCATGCCTGCGCTCAACAGGATTTCCGGTCAACTGCCTTCGCTGTTGAGCTGGCACAGCCCGTTTCCGATTCGGGTGGAAGGACATGTGCGTTCGGTGGTGCGCGCAATGTCTAAATACCGCGCGGTCGCGTTTTCCAACCCGCTGTATGTTGCGCATGCCTGCCAAGCAGGGCTGCCAGAGAACAGAACCATTCTGCTGACCCCATTTTCTGATACCAAGCTTTTTGCGCAGCGCCCAGGAGATCCGAAGCTGCTTCGACAAAGATACGGCATTCCTTTCGACGCAGTTGTTGTCACGTGCGTACAGCGCTTCGATGCAAAGGCCGGCCATGACCCATTCCTAGCGGCCGCTGAGCCTCTGCTAGCCCGGTATCCGAAGCTCTGGTTACTGCTGGTCGGAGGAGAGTCTTTTACCGATTCGGTTTCCCCGATAAGGCGCACACATCGGGAAGCAGTGGAGACGAGGGCGCGCACGTCGTCTTTCAAAGAGCGAATCGTGATGACCGGAAGAGTCCCGTTTGACGATTTGGCTGACGTCTACCAAACGACCGACATATTCGTGATGTTTTCCCGGCGAGAGTGCTTTGGGCTGGCGATCCTAGAGGCGATGGCTTCTGGACTTCCAGTTGTTGGGAGCGATGTAGACGGAATCGCGTATCAAATCGAACATGGTAAAACGGGCGTGCTCGTGCCTGTTGGAGACCTCCCAGCGGCTTCGAATGCGATTGAAACGCTAATTCTGGATCGCGCTCTCCGCCGCACTCTCGGGGATGCCGCGCGTCAATCTGCGCTATCCCGGTTTGGTATTGATATCCAAATCCGGCGGCACATTAAGGTGTATCAGGACCTTTTGGAGGGGCTTCCGTGATCGAACACCAGCGTGCTCAAAAGCGCCTCCGTACCAAAGCGCTCTGTTTTGCCGAGCCATTTCGAGCCACAATTGTGCCGACCTTGCTATGTCCACGGTTCAGCGAGGATGCCGTGCTGCTGAGAACCGTTTGCAGTGCAATCAGCCCTGGGAAGGAAACAGACTTATTCTGCGGACGTTTACACGGAAGGGCGGGTGCCAAGCAGTGGTATCCGATGTTGCCCGGCTATCTAGCGGTCGGCGAAGTCGTGGCGACCGGATCGAAAGTGAAACACTTAGCCGTTGGAGACCGCGCGCTTACCGGGAATCTGACGCATGGGTTTCAACGGCAGTATTGTCCCGCGTGGGCAGGTCACGCGGCGCATTTCGTAGTCGGGATGGAGAGCAATCCGCATTGGGGCGGGAAGCGAGCTGTGCTCATCCCTCCTGCGGTCCCCGACGAGGCTGCCGTTCTGGCCTTGCTCGCTGGGGTAGCGCTTCGGGGTCTGCGTCGTGCACGACTGGCTCCCAAGGACGTCGTTTGCGTGATCGGCCAAGGACTACTGGGACAATGTGTAGTGCAACTCGCAACGCATTTGGGGGCGCGAAGAGTCATTACCGTCGACCCGCACCGTAGTCGGCTCGCACTATCGGACAATGGAAAGCACGTAGTACAGGTTTGCGGACGGGTAACTGGCCGAAAGACGACAGCATCTATCTACGAAGCCAGCGGCGGAAACGGCCCTGATCTGGTGATCGAAACTAGTGGAAGTGCGAAGGCCCTGATTGGTGCGTTGTCTGTCGTCCTCGATGGCGGGCGCGTCCACGCGTTGGGTTCATACCTGACGCCCGTCGGTCTAGATGTGCACAGTACTATCTCGATGCGCAATCTCTCACTTTCTAGCTCCGCAGGTGAAAGCCCAGCGGAAACTGCGGAATGTCTGGACTTGGTGCGTCGGGGAGCGCTTGACTTGCGGAGATTCACGGCTGCTCAGTGCTTCTTTGATCAAGCTCCAAAGGCCTATGAGGCCTCGGTGGAGAAACGGGACAAGCTAACCACCTTAATCAAATGGTGAAAGTTTGTAATATCCTTCACAAGGCCGTAGCGCGCATGGCGGCGAGACTGGGAGGTGGATTTTTGGGCGAGATGCCCACGGATATTTGGTCAAGGCTGTACACTAGTTGGTTGAGAATGGCGGGAGCGTCCATCGGAAGAGGATCGGTCGTCCACCGCCGCGTCAAAGTGTGGCGCCCGGAAAATATCGAAATTGGAATGGGCGTCAGCGTTCCTGCCAGCACTGATATGGCCGGAATGGGGAAGATCATCATTGGAGACTACACCCTCATAGGTGCGAATGTGCGCTTTGTGACAAATCACCATCCGATCGAAGATAGCAGCATCGAGTGGGAGCGTGTGTTGGAAGGAACGCAGCAGTCTGTGCGAATAGGCAAATACTGCTGGATCATGAACGACGTCAGGATAATTGCCGGTGCATACGGAGTTGGGATGGGAGATTATGCGATGCTTGCTGCCGGAGCGACCGCCGTCAGTGACGTTCCAGAATCCGAATTATGGGGGGGGACGCCTGCACGATACATTCGCCGTGTGACAACGAACCGTCCCGGATGAAGTTTGTTCGGCGTTTGGACAAGTCCCGATGTGTGAACGCTGCACTCCTGTCACTTGGATCATGTACGCGCTGCCGGAGGTTCAATCGAGCACCATTGCTCAGCGGCAGGAGGAGCCACGAGTTCACGATAGTGTTTGAAAAGCATTTGTGGGCTATTTCCCATTTCGAGTGCGACCTTCGCCGCGTCTTGCCCCGCGGCCAACCGATAGCTCGCGAAGCTGTGCCGCAGTGCATTCTGCCGCCAGCCGAACCCCGCCTTCTCGCCGATGTAGTTGAGCCGAATTGCGGTGTTCGGGTTTCGGCAGACCGGCCCTTCCACTTTCCGCAACTGCTCCAGCCACGCACGAAGGTTTGGTAACAGAGGGACAAGCCGCCGTGCTTTGGTCTTCGCCTTTGCAGCCTTGATCTCGATGTAGCCGCGGTCCCAAAGGATATCGCGCCAGTCGAGTCGCTCGATCTCCGCCGAGCGAATTCCGGAGAACGTGCCGATGACTATGTGCGGCAGCATGTTCTTCGGGCAGACATTGATAATCTTCCGCAGTTCATCCGGAGTGAAAATCTCCGGGGCCGTATCCGGACCCCTGAAGGTCATGGCGCGCTCCGGCGGCGTCTTGCGATCCTGGGCGAGATAGCCCTGCTTCTGCGCCCATCGGAAGCCGCGCCAACCGTGGAAAGAGACCGTGAAAAATCTTCGCCGCTAATTTAGATGGCCGTTTTTTTTCAGCCAGTCGGTGAGTGCTTCGGCAATGATGTCGCGCTGCGTTGAAGGAGTCTGTCGTTTGAGCCGACGATCCAACGATGCACGAAGGAGCGCTGTGGTGATGAGTGGATCAATCCGGGCATTTATTGAACTGGTTCCGGCAAGCGAATACTCCGTTGGGGTGTTCGGTGCTGGCGACGTTTCGGTCTCGAATACTTCTTTGATAGCTGGTCTGGACATAGGCGGTGCCTCCTTTTTCGGCTTGGTTTTTGGTTTTTGGTTCGTCGGTTTTGGCTTGGCTGGCATTCCTTGTTTGAGAAATGCCACCTGTTCTGGCGTCAGTGCGTCATCAAGGGAACGTCGTTTAACCACGGGTCATCTCCTTCAAAAGCTGCTTCATCTCGTGAGATGCAAGAAAAGCGGAGGCTCCCATTTCCGAAACGGTCTTCGCCTGCCCTGCCGCGTCTGCGAACGCCTGGCGAAGCGACAGACCGGCGAGCACGGGAATTTTGAGCTCCTCCAACGCCTCGGGACTCCGGAAGAACTGATCACGCACACGACGTGGGCGGAACTCGACCGCACCGTCGAGGCCGATCATCTGACGTCGATCTACATCCCTTCGCTCGGTTCTCC